>PFCY01000019.1:0-12207 GCA_002763085.1 Candidatus Pacearchaeota archaeon CG10_big_fil_rev_8_21_14_0_10_32_14
TAGCACACAGTTTACGTAACGTCGGGAAACCGCACTCGCCCGCTGGCGATTTGTCCCGCAGGACAAACCTTTAGGGTGCGGAGGACGTCATATATTCTATCACTAATCTTTGGAAATACGATTTGCCCAGTGGATAGAGATTAGTTTATTCTGTTGGAAGAGAGGGCGTTGAAATTGTTTCAATAATACTTGAGTGGATGGACCATAAAGCATATGAAAGAAGATTTGGATATTAAAATTTTTATTTCAAAGTATAAACTTCCTTTCACTTCAATTCTAATCGAAGTCTTCCTATTATTTATAAAGAACATTTCTTTTAGTAAATCATGGAAAACAAAAAAGCAAATTCAACAATGCGATTTGCATTTATGTTAATCGTGGGCGCAGTTATAATAATAGCTGCGATAGGAATAATCAGCGTTGTTACAAAACCTAAAGTCCTGAATGGTGATGATGTTAGAACGTTTAAATCTTTAGATGAAATAAAGAATTTCTTAAAAGATTCTCAAGGCCGAGACTATTATTATGGGGGGTTTGGATTTGATCGTGGTGGTGTTACGGCACAATTTGAAACTTCTAGGTCTACAGCAGATATGGCTAAATCAAGCGATGCGCCGACAGTTTCGAGAAATGATGATGGCGGAAGCGCCAACGCAAATGATTATTCTCAAACTAATATTCAAGTAAAAGGTGTAGATGAACCAGACATTGTTAAAAATGATGGGAAGTACATCTATTTAGTAAACAATTATGGAAATAGTGTTATTATTTCTCAGGCTTATCCTGCAGATAATATGAAAATAGTTTCTGAAATAAATTTAAGTGATAAAGAAAACACAAGATATGTTCGAAATATATTTCTAAATGGAAATAAGTTAATTGTACTTGGACAAGAAACTAATTCTTATGTTTACGGTGAGGATGCTAAAGTGGATAAAGAGAGAGCTTCCGAAAAGATTGGAATAATTGCCCCAGATTATTATCCTCAAAGATATACTCCAAAAACTTTCGTACGGGTCTATGATGTAACAGACCGAGAAAATCCAGAGTTAGTCAATAAAGTCAGTGAAGATGGAGATTATTCAGATGCTAGAATGATTGACGATTTTGTTTATGTCATTACAACAAAGTATGTTAATGTTAATAGTGGTGATGTTATCTTACCCACATTAAGTGTTAATGGGGTTGAGAAGCAAGCAATGCCGACTGACATTTATTATTTTCCAGGTTATGATTCAAGTTATGTTTTCACTAATATTTTGGCTCTTGATATAAATGATGCTAAGGATTCGGAAATGAAAACTTATTTGACAGGATATACTTCACAACTTTATGTTTCAAACGATAATATTTATTTAACCTCTCAAAAAAGAATTGAGTATAAAAATTATTATGAAAAATTACTTGATGAGGTTGTAATGCCTTTACTTCCAAATGAGGAGGGAGATAAGATAAAAGAAATTCTTGACGATGAAGATTTACAGACATATGAAAAGTATGGACAAATTGCAGAGATAATTGATAGTTATTCAAATTCTTTAGATGGAAGTGATAAAGAAGAATTTGATAAGAAGCTACTTGAAAATTTAGAAAAGTTCCAGGTTGAAATAGAGAAAGAAAGAGAGAAAACAGTTATACAAAGAATTTCAATTGATAAACTTGATATTGAATATAAAGGAAGCGGAGAAGTTCCGGGATATACTGAAAGCCAATTTTCTTTAGATGAGAATGATGGGTATTTGAGAGTTGCAACTACGACTGGAAACTGGAGAGATACAAGTCTTAATCATCTTTATATTTTAGATATAAGAGATAAAGATATGCCGATCGTAGGAAGCGTTGAAGATTTAGCTAAAGGTGAAAGAATTTATTCAGCTAGATTTATTGGCGATAGAGCTTATATGGTTACATTCAGACAAGTAGATCCGCTTTATGTTTTAGATTTAAGTGATCCAAAAGATCCAAAAGTTTTAGGATATTTGAAAGTAACTGGATACAGCGATTATTTGCATCCTTATGACGATGACGGAAATTTTATAATCGGTGTTGGAAAAGAAGCAAGTTCAGATGGTCGTGCTCAAGGCGTTAAGATTTCTTTATTCGATGCTACTGACGTTTCAAATCCAAAGGAAATCGCGAAGTATGAAATTGCGCAAGGCAAAAATGGATGGAGCAATTCAGATGCGCTCTATGATCATAAAGCGTTTTTGTTCGATAGAGAAAAAGAACTTTTAGTCATCCCCGTTTCGTATTCAAAAGAAATAGGAAAGAACGAGAACGACGCGGAGTACCGGTATGAATACTGGCAAGGTGCTTTTGTTTTCAAGATAAACAAAGAAGAAATTACTTTACGAAAAGCTATAACTCATGATATAAAGAAAGAAGACGACAAGAATCAAAGATATGGCTGGTATGGTTCGAGTGATTATGTAAAACGAAGCTTGTTCATGGAGGATACACTTTATACGATTTCAAATAAGCTCATCAAAGCAAGTGATTTATCAACAGAAAATGTTGATGAGATCGATAATTTGAAATTACCTTTTGAAGAATATAATTATCCTGTTCCTTATGCTAACGATGTTGCTGTGAAGAGTGCGAGTACTTCCATATCAAGTGGATTTACATTAGTAACTCCTGATTCGCCTGTAAGTGATATGGAATTATTACAATAAAAATAATTGAATTTGCTTCACAGAATTGATGTTCAGAAATCCTGCTATCGCTTGGATTTCCTCGTTATACAAATGATAGTCCCTAAACTTTAGATGCAAGGAGACTCATAATAGAAATATTAATCTAGAAAACATGCAAAAAATTAATATAGTAAATGATTAAATAAACAAAAACTAAAACATGACAAACAAATTTTTAATCTTTAATTTAGAAGATGATAAAGCGAAAGCTCTTGGAGAAGTAATTTCAAATCCGACTTGCAAAAAGATTGTAGATTATATTGCTGAACATAATGATGTTTCAGAGAGTGATATTGTTAAGGCTTTAGGAATTCCTGCAAATACTGTTAATTATAACATTAAGCGACTTATTAATAGCGGGCTCATTGAGACGAGCAAGACTTTTTTTTGGAGTAAGAAAGGGAAAAAAATGGCGACGTATAGAGTTGCAAATAAAATAATTGTGATTTCTCCGAAGAAGTCTTCGAACGTTTATTCTAAACTTAAGGGAATTGTTCCGGCGGTGTTTGTGAGCGGAATTTTAAGTGTGGCTTTAGGATTTTATTATAATTCAAGATTTGTTGTCAAGAGTGCGACTAGAACGGTAACAAATCCTCAAATGTATGATACAACTGTTCTTGAAGTGGCTAAGACGAGCGGAGCAGCAGATTTTGCTATGCAAGCTATTCCACAAGTTCCAAGTGTTGCGATAAAGTCTCCAGAGATTTTAGGGATTCCACAGATTTCAGTTTGGTTTTTTGTTGGCGCATTAGTTGCGATAAGTGCTTATTCAATCTGGAATTGGAAAAGGATGTGATTTTTGTAAGAAATTTGTCTTCGCTCCAAATCTCGCGATCTCGCCCACCACCTCACCTTACCCCTTATCACGAAATCGCTCGCGCTCAGAGATTTATGCCGAAGAAATCCAGACGAAGTCGGATTTCTTCGATGAACGAAACGATGAGAATGTTAAAATGAAAAATTTGAATAAAATTTTTATTATTGCACTATTAATCGAAGTTAGTATAATCTTTTTTCTAATTTTATTTTGGAGAGAGGTCAATACTTTTCCCACTCCATGTTTTAAACAGGACTTTTTTCATCCATTTGGGAGAAGTACTCTTAATGCTGGGCAAGTATGTATTTAGATTATAAGCAAGGGAACAAAACCCTTTAATCTATTTATTTTCTTATGCAGAAATAATGACTTTAGTTGTATATCTAACTTATAGTTTTAGTACTATGAAATCGAAGAAACTAATTGTGAAGTGAAACAGATCGAAATTTGAGATTAATGCTAAGTGAAATTCAAGGGTGAATGTAAAAACTGATAATAGAAAAGTTTATATTCTAAATATTAATAGTTAGTTAATGAAAAAGGGCGTGAATTTTATTTTAGTTATAGGTTTGATTTTATTTTTATCTTTTTCATTAGTTTCTGCGAGTGTTCTTGGAGATATTCTTGGAAAAATTTTTAGAAATAATAAATCCAATTTGTCTCCAGATGATGGATTAATTGCATATTATCCTTTTGATGATGAAACTGCCGGCGACAAATCAGGGAATAATTATAATGGTGTTTTAAGAAATGGGGTTAAATTCGACGAGGGGAAAATCGGCAAAGGAGCTCAGTTCGATGGAACAGATGATTTTATTAGAGTTGATGGCGTTAAGATGAATTCAGGAGATTTTTCTATATCTTTTTGGATAAAGCCAGGTTTTGATTCTAAATCTGCGCCATCGAGAGGCGAGATATTATGGCTTGGTGATTCTAACTCTGCTAATAATCCAAATTATTACGCACTCTTGCATCATGAATCTGGTCTATCTGCATTTTTAGTTGATACAGATAATGGAAATTATTGGGCAAATAAACAAGTAGAGTTTCTAAGTAATAATCCAAATTGGATACATTTTGTGGGGGTATTTGATTCAAGCGGGGGTGCTATATACTTTTATGTAAATGGAGTGGAGGTTGATAAAAAAGATGTTAGTGATAATGATATAGATGGTAAGGGAATTTTGTGGATTGGAAAAGTATACTCTTCTTATTTTAAGGGAACGATAGATGAGGTTAAGATTTATAATAAGAAATTATCTATGACAGAAATAAATGAGATTTATACTCCTTCAGTAGATAAACCCCTGTATGATTGTATTGTTAAAGATAATGCGGGCAATATAATCTTTAGGGCGAATAATGATGAGTTTTTATTCGATGTAGGTAAAGGATATTCAGATTCACATATATTATGTTATAGATCATCATGGTTGGAATCAGGACCTACGCACGATTATCCGTTTATAGATTTGTCTAATGTCATAAATGTCTGCACAAATCAAGGGGAATGGTATACTGATAGAGAAGAAGGATTATGGAAGAGGGGAGATTATTCATCTGCTTCGTGCGGACAAACTATTGATGGTTGTGAGGTTAGATATAATGGAATTATACTCTATAAAGCGAAGAACAACGAACTTATGCAAGTACTTAAGGCGGATAGTGGTTATACAGAAAATAAAATCTTATGTTTTGATAATGTTTGGTGGGAGGCAGTACCATTAAATCCAAATTGGAGGGAATTTATAAAAAATGAAAATGTTGTCCAATCTTGCACTCAAGTAGGAGATTGGCATATTAATGGTGATAGTGATATATGGAATAAGGGAAGTCTTCCTAGTTCCTGTTTATCCCATCCTCCAATAATTCCTGTTTTTAGTTGCAATGAACTTGATTTGAATTGCGATGCGGATCATAAGGTTGATAAATCAGATTTAGAGATACTTAATAAAATATCCTATTTTTCGAATAGAGAAAACTCATTAAGCAGCTTGTTATTAAATGGTGAGAGTATAGACTCAAATTTTAATTCTGTTTTAAGTGATTGTAATAATCTCAAAAATTTTATTAGTAAGAATGTCGATAGTAATATAGAATATTTTTCTTTAGATTATCAATCAGATATAAAAGAAAAACTGAAATCTTGCTATTGCTTAAATTATGATTATAAATGTGATAAAGAAGTTAATTCCGAGGATATAGTATTTTTTTATAGTTATTTTCAAGTTCCAATTACTCAAGAGGAGGTAAATAATGTAAGAAGTACTGATCTTTCTAATAATTGTCCTGAATCGCCGATGGCTAATTATCTTCAGAGGATTATTGATTCTGGCAGAAGTTCGATAAGTTTTGCTGGTTTAAGAGATTCGATAAATCAAATTTCATCATGTTTAGAGGGGAATTATTGTTCAAGTAATGAGGATTGTATTACATCCAATCAAGTATGTTTAGAGAATAGGTGTGTAAAATTAGAAGATGTAAATACTCTTGATTGTCCTAATGTTAATTTTAATTGTAATTTAAAGAGTGATAGGGATGATTTAAATCCGATTAACAATGTTTTTTTGCGGATGTCTGAAGATCCGTCTTTAAATCTTGATAACAGTCTTATAGATGTATATTCAGATCAATGTTTAGTATTGGGGAATTATCTTCAAAAAGTCAGGATAGGCGAAATACAAAACGACAATCCAGATCCTAGTTTAACGCAGGACATAATAACTAAAGTTCGTGATAAAATTTCACTATGTTCTCCATGCAGTGAAGATTTGGAATGTCCTCAGGACTATATTTGTTCAAATGAAAAGTGTGTTCCTGCTTTGACAAGTAATGTTGATGATTATGTTGTTACAGAAAATATTGATTTATCCCGGTCCCAATTAAGGAGTGAGACATCTTCAAATGAGTATACCTTATCAGATAATAATCTTAATGGAGCGTTTATTATCGGTGGTGACGATATAATTTTTGATTGTAATGGGGCTACGCTTGTGGGAAATTTACAATATGAAGATTCAGCGAGTGATTTTTATAAACCTAAAGGAATAGGAATTTATATAGACGGAAGGAAGAATGTTGTAGTAAAGAATTGTGATATTTCTGGATTGACGTATGGAATTTATATAAAGAACAGTAAAAATGTTATTATAGAAAATAATAATATCCATGATAATATGAGAGACTTAAGGGGTGGATTTTTAGGACCAAGAATTGTTCCATTACGAATAAATCCTGGATCAATGCATTATTATAATCAGTATGGAGGAGGTATCTATATAGAGGATTCTTTAGAAATTGAAATATTAAATAATAAATTAATGAGAAGTCAATCTGGAATAATGATGATCGGAGTTAATTCTTCAAAGATATATGATAATGATGCGTCATTTAATACTGGGTGGGGAATTTATATGAGTCAATCAAACTTTAATGAAATAAGCAGAAATAAGATGGATTATGTCGATAAAATATGCCCCGGACATGAAGCATCACGTGAACAACTTCCAATTTGTCAATCAAAGGGAAATACAATTCCATTAGGCGGATTATTTGATTTTACAAATGCTCAAGGATGCGGATGTGATACTGCCGGAATGTTTGTTTTTAAGGATTCAAGTAATAATCAAATAACATATAATAGTTTTAAGTATGGGGGAGATGGATTTTTCCTTACGGGATCTGGCGGTGGGGGAGATACTCCATCATATGACTTACCTAATTATAATTATATTGCTTATAATGATGGATCTTATTCTCCTGCAAACGCATTTGAGTCAACGCATGGTGTTGGAAATTATTATTATAAAAATAATGCTTCAAACAGCGGTCATGGATTTTGGGTTGGACTAAGTATAAATCAAACTTTAATACAAAATGAAATTATTGGTAATTCTATTGTTGGAATTGATGGACCTGGAATAAGCCAGATTATTCGAGGAAATATAATTGAAAATAATAGTTATAGAGGAATAGCACTTTGGACAGATCAAACTGGAATGAGTGATAATAGAGAATGGGTAAAGGCCAGATCGCATGTTATAATCAATAATAAAATTATTCATAATGGATTAACGCCTGGCGGATCTGGAGCAGGAATTGAAATTATTAATACATCCGGATCAAATATTTCTTACAACTATTTATTTGAGAATGGTGTTGGAATTATCGTTAATTCTAATTGGCAAGTGGATTATGATTATAATATCACTTTTAATGAGATAATTGATTCTAGGAGTTCATCTTCGGGTATAAAATTTATTTCTGCAATGAATCATGGCGTCATAAATGCAGAAAGCAATTGGTGGGGAACCGTTGATAGAAATTCTATAAGTGCGTCTATCATCAGAAGAGGTATAGGAGAAGTTGATTTTGAACCTTTCTTGGAAAGATCACTAGATTTACAAAATGTCTGTCAACCTCTTCTTGAAAATGGCGCACATGAAGATAAAATAGATATTATTGTAGTCGGAGATAGGTTTAATGATGTAAATGATTTAAGGAAAAATTATGCTCCAATCTGTACTGGGGTGAAAGAACCGACTGGTGGAGATAGTAAAGGTATTTTAGGATATTATCCTTTTAATGAAAATAAAGATAAATTCAATGTCTATTTTTTGAGAGAAGTAAATGATTTCCATTTTTCGTATGATTGTAGTTATTTATCGAGGGTTAAACAATATGTTTTGACAAAGTGTCCTTATATAGATCAAATTGTTGTTATAGCTGATGGGAATTTTAATGGGGGATTTTCATGTGGAAAAGATAGTTTAGGACGAGGAGAATTTGTCGTAGGAAAATCAAGGGTGGATGAGGGAGGCGGTGTTTGTGCTCATGAATTTGGCCATGCTTTTGGAATGTTATGTGATGAATATAATAGTGGTCAGACATCTCAGGTTACTCCATCATGTCCTAATTGCGACTCAGATACTTCCTGTTCTAAATGGAGTGGTATCGAGGGAACGGGTTGTTATCCTATTTGTTATAATACTAATTGGTATAGATCAACTCAAACGAGTGTGATGGGTGAATGGGCAAATAACAACGAAGTGTATGGAAGAGTAAGTGAAGATTCATTAATTAAATCGTTATCGGGATATAATTAAAATGAAAAAGGAAGTTATCGTTTTGTGTGCCTTAATTTTAACATTTTTTTTGATAGGATTTGCTATTTCTGAAACAAATAAATTTTATACATTTAATCTACATTATTCTGATGGTAAATTTTTGAAAAATAGTATTGAGATAAATGAAGGGAATGTCAATAGTCAAACAAATCAGAATGGATCATATAAACTTATAGTTGTATCAACTACAATAGTGCTTCAAAGTTATTATTTTGATGTTCCGAGCAACATCTTTATTGATGATTTTACAAGTCCGAGAAGCACTGGAAGTACTAAATCAGTAAGTGATGTGGATATCATACTCACTTCAGATTATTTTCCTGATGCTGTAAGGATCATCATACTAAACGCATCGACGGATCAGTCAATTTATAAATTAAATTTAGGAAATTTTGGTGATCACTGTGGAAATTTAAAATGCGATTCAGGTGAAACTGCTCTTAGCTGTGAAGAGGATTGCCTCTTGGATACAACAAATGATGCAGATGACGATTCTCCTAATAATAACTTTAACGGAGAATTATTTATTAAAGACAATTATTTTTATATCATTTTAGTTTTAATCATCTTGATTATAGTAATCTTAGTCGGTATAAATAAACTGAGAAAATGAGTTTCTTTAACGGTATAATAGTTATCATGTAAGTGAAGATTTTTTGTGATCATTTGGTAACAGGGTAATGGCTATACCCCAAACTTTATTAATCCAAATTTTACTACTTCTTTCATGTTAACACCAAAGCAAATAAAGGAAATAAGAGAACACTTAGACAGGGCTGGAAATCCGATTTTCTTTTTTGATAATGATCCCGATGGGCTATGCAGTTTTTTGCTTCTTCAAAGATATGTTGAAAAAGGCAAGGGAGTCCCTATAAAATCTTTTCCGGAAATGGACGTTTCGTATTATAGAAAGGTAGAAGAGCTTAATGCTGATTATATTTTTATTTTAGATAAGCCGCTTGTATCAAAAGCTTTTTTAGAAGAAGCTCACGCGCACAATCTTCCAATTGTTTGGATAGATCATCATGAAGTTCAAGCTGAAATTCCAGATTATGTCCATTATTACAATCCTATTAAAAAAGAAAAGACAGTCCCTATTTCAAATCCTCCAGTGACTTATTTATGTTATCAAGTCATATCTGAAGAAAGAAAAAGAAATGATCTATGGATTGCAATTATTGGGTGCGTGGCGGATAAATTTATTCCGGATTTTTACAAAGATTTTGAGGAGAAATTTCCTGATTTGAGCATAAGCACTGATGATGCATTTGATATTTATTATGGTTCAAGAATTGGGAAGATTGCGCGAATTATCAGTTTTGCGCTTAAGGATAGAACGACGAATGTAATAACAATGATTAAATTTTTAATAGTTGTGAAAACTCCGTACGAAGTTTTAGAAGAATCTTCAAGAAATTTTACAATGCATTCTAGGTATAAACAAATAGATAAAAAGTATCAAAAGCTATTGCAAAAATCGGATGAGATCGCTAAGAGTTCAAAGAATCTTTTGTTTTTCCAATATGGTGGAGATTTGAGTATAAGTTCTGATTTGGCAAATGAATTAAGCTTTCGGTATAAGGGAAAAATTATTGTTGTCGTTTATATAACTGGAATAAAGGCTAACATTTCTGCGAGAGGAAAAAATGTTAAGGAGTCAGTATTAAAATCAATTTCTGGACTTGAAAATGCTTCTGGTGGTGGACACGACGATGCTGTCGGCGCTCAGATCAAGATCGAAGATATTGAAAAATTTAGAGAGAGTTTGAGTAAACTGGTTGGGTGAAAATTGATCTAAAGCTTTTTTTCTATTTTTCGCGATTTCGATTCCCACCATCTACCCTCGCGACTTCGCCCACCAACCTCACCTTATCCCTTACCACGAAATCGCTCGCCCCCGCCCAGCCCAGTGAATGTTTGAATAAACGAAATCGCTCCATTTTGGAATCATCCTTAAATTTTAATAACGATCTATTTATATTAAATTCCTAGGTAATTTAAATAGCTTAAATCATTTAAATTTCTATGGAAGAATCAAGTAATCTAACAAACTTCTTTGTGTGGACTTTATCAATCCTCATCGTGTTAAATCTGGTACCTTATTTTAGTTCTTTATTCTCAGATTGTAAGAGTATCAGAATGATAGGTTCTCTTATGTTTGGCAGACCTGTTTGTCTTACTCAAACTATTTATCATGACTTCAATCAAGATTCATCACAAAATCAAAATAATATTCAGGGAAATATAATTAAAGATTACTCGGACTCTACAAGCAACAAAGAAGTAAAAAAAGAAAATCAGTTTAATAATTTAAATGAAGAGGTTCAGTTTAATCGGGAGATATTTAATCTAATTAAATCTCAAGGAAAACTTGTTTCAGAGGAATATAGTTATTGCATTAATTTTATTAGAGCCAAAACAATCAAAGTTAATGAAGTAAGAGATCAAAGCACATTATATCAATTTGATGGAGATGTAAAAAATTGTCTAAATGAATATCTCTTAAGAGCAAAAACTTTCACTCAATTAATTCAAGAAAATCCCAAACAGTTGACCCCAGAGTTTAAAGAGAAAATTCAATCGCAGATATTAACTCAAATAACTAACTTAAAACTATTGTCTAATAATTATATAAAATTGAGTAGCAATAGACATTATTATATCCATCAAATGTATCAAGTTAGTTCATTAATAGATTTAGGAAAAATAATTGGAGAAACTGCAGGTACAATTGCATCTGAAGACCCCGAAGGGACTATTGATTCACTTTCGTCTCTTTATGATTGGTGGTATTATAACGGAGGAGTTATAGATACTGGTTGGGAATAGTAATGTTTTTAAAATTTCTAATAATGTCTTGACTTTGAAAGGTTTATCTCAACTATATACTTCAAAACAGAAAACTATTAAAACTTCAGACATCACAATATATTATGGAAACTGGACATTGCTTAAAGTGGAATGTGAATTTTACTAGATGCGCATGTGGTCCGGTTTACATGACAATTAAATTTTCCTGCATGTAAATCAAGTTCATCTCGAGCTTCTTCGCATAGGAAAATTAAGGTTTTGAGGCGAGAGAATTCTTGATTAATGTTGTGAATTATGTGAGTGTTTGAAAAAACATTTCAAAAATGAAAACAGATAAAATGGAAAAAATGAAGGCAGAACTCAATAATGAGAAGAAGCTTGTAGAAAAAGAGCTATCTTTACTTTATGAGATGACGTTGAGACTTGAAAACGAACTTTATAGTTTGAATTAGAATTTTATTTGAAAAGGGAACGTAATGGATATTATGCAATATGTCTGAATTTTTTGTTTAAGATTATCTACTCAATTATTTTCTTTGAAAAATCGCGATTTCGAAATCTGTAACCTATAAACTTCGCAAATTCGTTGAAGCCACCCCCTAATCTGGGAGGAGCCTCTACCTTAGAGGTTGAGGGGAGGGAGGAGGGAAAGAAAAACTGATTAATATTTTGCTGTTAGAGCTCACTACAACTTTTTTATTTTTTCTCGCGATTTCAAAATCCGTCCTCCATCCCCCACCCAACCCGCCCGGATGGA
>PFCY01000019.1:12227-18297 GCA_002763085.1 Candidatus Pacearchaeota archaeon CG10_big_fil_rev_8_21_14_0_10_32_14
CGGCTTCGCAGATTAATGCTCACAAATTATGCGACACGGAGAACTGGAATTTTTTCGAACGAATAAATTAATCCAAATTTTTTTAATAATATTTTTTTATAGAAGATGTTGATAATCTTGAAATATATGTGATAAAACTTAATCCAATAAAATCGTAAGGATACCCCGCCCTTTAGGGCTAGGAGGATCTCATCCTAATTAAATATCTGAATTTCCTAAAGAGTGTCTGTCACAAAAAATTCGTAATCTATTAATTTTAAATATTTTAGTACGCCCGTGCAACATAGACGATATGATTTGCTTTTTTTGAGCAGATCGCGCATTTAGAATTTGTAGATAATTTTTTGTCTTCGTCGAATTTTGTTCCCCTCACAAATGCTCCCGTTTCTTTTTCTATTTTGGCTGCGCACGATGTACCAGCTTTTTCAGTCGAGCAAAAAGAAATTCTAGCAATTCCATTATTTTCTATTATCTTTTTTATTCCAGATAGATTTTCTGAATCTTTTATTCTTCCTTCAAAAATCTTGTCTGCTTTTTGAATTAAATTTTTTGTGAATTCTTTAGAAATTTTTTCTATTGTCTTTATTGCGTCTTTTTCAGGAACAACTTCTTTTTTATCTGTATCTCTTCTAAAAATTGTTATTTTTTTGTTTTCTAAATCTTTAAGACCAAGATCAATTCTGATAGGAACACCCTTCATTTCCCAGTAATTGAATTTTTCTCCGGGACGTTTTTCAGATAAATCAACTTCAACTGAAAGACCTAACTCTTCAATTTCTTTTTTTAATTCTTTAGATTTTTTTATTAGTTTGTCATCGTCTTTATTTATTGGGACTATTGCAACTTGGAGAGGAGCTATTTCGAAGGGAAATTTAAGTCCTTTGTCGTCTCCGTGAACTATAATCACGCTGGCGAAAATTCTTGAGACTGCCGGACCGTAACAGGTTATCCATGCTAATTTTTCTTTTCCGTCTTTGTCTTTGAACTTTACATCAAATGCTTTTGAAAAGTTTTGAGATAACATATGAGTTGAAGGTTGCTGGATCACTTTTCCATCTGGATTTAATACATCTGCTGCGAAAGTTCTTGAAGCGCCCGGAAATTTATCCCAAGATGGTCTTTCAAAGAAAATAAAAGGAAGTCCAAAAATGTCATGGAGAACTTCTTTTGTAGTATTCATATCTTCTTTGACTTGTCTGAATGCATCCTCTTCTGATTCATGGGCACAGTGCGTTTCAATCCAGTGGAATTCTCTGCTTCTAAGGAATGGGCGCGTCGCTTTTGTTTCGTGACGGAAAACATTTGCTCTTTGATAAGTTTTGAATGGTAAATCATTATAACTTCTTATCCATAATGAAAACATCTGATAAAATGCAGTTTCAGAAGTTGGTCGAAGCGCTAGTTTTTCTTCGAGTTCTTTATCTCCGCCATGAGTCACCCAAAAGACTTCTGGAGTGAAACCGCCGATATGAGAACTTTCTTTTTTGAGATTGCTTTCTGGAATGACCGTCGGGAAAAAGTAAGGTTTATGACCTTTTTTTTGTAGAACTTTTTCTAAGTAATAATACATCTTTTCCATTGAAAGAACGCTCCAAGGTTGGAAAACTAAAAATCCTTTTACATTATATCGTAAATCTGCAAGTTCGGTTTTTTGAATTATTTGGGTGAACCATTCTGAAAAGTTTTCGTCTTTTTTTACAGTAAGGCCTTCTTGAGATGGTTTGATTTCTTTCGGTTTTTCTTGTGAAACTTTTTTATCTCTACTCATGGAATGTGAAACGTTATCTTATTTATTAAGGTTTTGTTGGTGGCTCTGTTGAAAATATTTTTTTATTATTTTTTGTGTTAGGGATTCCCACTATATTTCTTTCTTCGAAAAACCCTACTCGTGACCTCGCTCACCAATTTCCCACTTACACCCTTAACACGAAATCACTCGCCCCTAATTTGTGCTTTGAGTTTCCAAGAAGTTAGTCTAACACAAAAAACTTATAACTTTTTCAACAGAGCCCATCTTTAATATCATCTAACGCTGATGTAACCGTCTTTGACGCCGTTTTTTGAAAGTACTATTTGCCAAAGCTGAGTTTTTCTCACTCTGAACAATCCCGCGCATGAAAGGAGATAATATTTCCACATCCGTTTAAACCTTTCATCATACAATCCAGTTCTTTCAAGTTCTTTCCAATTCTTATCAAAGTTATGATACCATGCCATCAAGGTTTTATCATAATCTGCTCCGAAATTATGCAAATCTTCTATGATGAATATTTTTTCAATGGAACTTGCAATTTGAGTTATAGAAGGAAGCATGCTATTTGGGAAAATATACTTTGATATCCATTGATCTGAAGTAACACGTGAAATGTTGCCACCGATTGTGTGGAGTAAAAATAATCCATCATCTTTCATAACATGATGAACAATTTTCATATACTTTTCATAATTTTTATATCCGACGTGTTCAAACATTCCTAGCGAAACGACGTGGTCAAATTTATCTTTGTACTTGGACGCCATTAAATCTCTATAATCTATAAGTTTGAATTCTATTGGAAGTCCTTTGCAGAGTTTCTTTCCTAATTCTATTTGTTCTTTGGAAACAGTTATGCCAACACATGACACTTTATACTTTTCAGAAGCGTATTTCATAAAACTGCCCCATCCGCATCCAATATCGAGAATTTTATCTCCTTTTTTCAAATTCAATTTTTTACATACTAAATCGAGTTTTGCTTCTTGGGCTTGATCTAGCGTCGAAGCGTCTTTCCAATATCCACAAGTATATGCCATCCTTTTGTCGAGCATAAATTGGTAGAGATCATTTCCCAGATCATAATGTTTTTCTCCAATGTGAAATGCTTTTGATTTTTTCTGTTGATTAGATACTTTTGATTTCAAGATATGAAAAACTAGAGAGGAAGCCGTAACTTTTTCGTCTAATTTTGAAGAGATCAATTTGTAGAAAAATTGATCGAGATTTTTGCAATCCCACCACCCATCCATATAAGATTCGCCTAATCCGATGGAACCTTTGGAAAGAACTCTTGCATAAAGATCAGTATTATGGACTTGAATATCCCTTGGCTGAGAACCATTTACACATATATTGGCAAGTGAAAGCAATTCCTTCGCTTTTTCTTCAAAACTTTGAGTCATTTACAATAAATAAATCTGTTTTTTATAAATTTATTTATATTAATGTCTGATTAAGCTCTTTAATAGAAATTTTATTGATTGTATCTCTAAGATAATTTGATTCTAGAGCAAAACTCAGACCTTCTCCACTCCCAATTTTAAAATTGTTGATTCCGACGACATTCCCTCCTTTATTAATAAGCGGGCCTCCTGAATTTCCCGGATTTAATGCGGCGTCTGTTTGTAAGTATGAATCTTCTTCATTAATTCCCGAACGGTGAACGGCTGAAATAATGCCTTCAGAAACTGAAAATTGAAGGCCTAATGGATTTCCTATCGCAATAACTTTTTCTCCGACCTGGACAGTGTCTGAATCTGCTAAAGATAATGCGTCGTAAGATCCTGGAATTTTCAATAGGGCTACATCAAAATCACCGTCGTAACCGATGAATTCCGCTTCTAAAATCTCCTTATCAAAGTTTATTGCACTTACTGAACTTGCTCCTGAAAGAACGTGTGCGTTTGTAACGACATATCCATCATCGGTGATTACAAATCCTGTTCCTTGTGCAACATTGGTTCTTATTGTGACAACTGAAGGAACTGAGTCTTCAATAACATTTGAGAAGTCAGATGACGCTGAAGTTTTAAGCTCTGTTAATTCTGAATTGAGATCAGATAATTTTTCTTCGGTTTTTCCAACTGAGTCTTGTATATACTTTAATTCTTGTTGAGTTGTTAGTATATTATCCGTAACTTCATTTAGTTTTGAATTTGTATCTTTTTGCATCGAATCAAGTCTTGTTGATAAATCATTATATTGAGAGTCTAATTTTATATATAACATGTAGAATGCAGAACTCGAAAGAATTATGAAGATAATTACAAGACTGGAGAAACTACCGAATAGGATTTTATGTTTTCTATGGAATTTGTAATGCGGAGGATCTTGAATTGATACTGATCTTGCCATTTTATTTTTGAGACGAATTTTTTAATTTTTTGCGATTTCGAAGCCCATCGTCCACCCCCTTTCTCGCCCACCCAGCGAATGGTTGAATAACGAAATCGCTTTTTTATTAAAAAATTAGTTTTATTTATTATGTAAAAATAGTTTATTAAGGTTTGTGGATGAGGAGTCTACTTTGGAGAACGTGTTTTTTCAAGTTCATTAAGGTCACCTCCACCCCCGCCCTTTAGGGTGAGGAGTATCTCATCCAGCCCAGTGAAGCGGTATTAAACGAACTTGAAAAAATATTGAGATAGATATTTATAATCCTATATAAGTAATGATTCTACTCTGTCTTTTAGTTTCCCAAATCTTTTAAAGTCTTGAAATACTTGATTTATCAAGGGCTCATAGTTTAACGGATAGAATAACGGGTTTCGGCAGGCTCACTCTCTTTTAGAAAAAAGGTTCTCTTCAGAAAAGAGACCTTGGAGAGAAAGTGGGGTCTGGAAATCAGAGAAAACTAAGATAGCAGAAATAAACTTTCTGTTATAATAAACTTTGATTGCAGAGAACTGAAAAACCCCGTTGATCGAGGTTCGATTCCTCGTGAGCTCATGATAAAAAGAGGAACATGAATTTTTTTCATTGTTACTTTAACGCAAATTCGTTATCCCACCGCCCACCCCCCTATCACCCACCTGAGGTGACACTGAATTAACGAATTTACTAAAAGCATTGTACTAAATATTTAAAATTAAAACATGAATAAAAGATTTTGGATGACGGCGCTTACGCTGACTGGAACGATGATAGGTGCAGGAATACTTGGACTTCCATTCGTCATTGCTAAATCAGGATTTGCTATAGGAATTTTTTGGATCTTGTTTTTAGCAGGAATTTTAGTTTACATTAAACTTTGTCTAGGGGAAGTTGCACTTAGAACAAAAACGACTCATCATTTGCCAGGATATACCGAAATATATTTAGGAGAAAATGCAAAGAAATTAATGTTTTTTTCAATGGTGTTTGGAATTTATTCTGCACTTATCGCTTATATGATTGGGGAGAGTCAGAGTATTTCTATGTTTTTTACTGGAACGCTGAGGTATTCAATTTATTTTGCAATTGGATTTTGGGTTGTCATGACTTTACTTTTAAGAGAGGGACTATCGGGATTAAAAAAAGTTGAGACGTACGGAGTTATTGCGATTGTATTCATAACAATAATTTTATTCGTTTGGTTTTTACCTAATATAGAATATAATAATTTAAATTCCGCGAATAAAAATAATTTTTTTATGCCGTACGGTGTCGTTTTATTTTCTTTGCTTGGATTTTCTTGCATTCCTGAACTGAGACGAGAAATCAAAGGAAGTGAGAAACTTCTCAATAAAGCTATAGTTGTCGGAGCAATGATTGCAGTATTTATTTATATTTTATTTGTGTTTACTTTTGTTGGAAGATATGGAATCAGTGTGGGGGAAGTTGCAACTCTTTCATCAGGAAGATTCGTCTCGTTGCTTGGAGTTTTCACGATGTTGACAAGTTATTTTGTCTTGAGTTTTGCTCTAAAGGATATTTTTATATACGATTTCAAAACTCCTAAAAAACGAGCGTTTGTTTATGTGTCGATTATTCCATTATTAATTTTATTAGGAATTATTTATTTCAACCTTGCTAGTTTTGTTATGATACTTGGAATTGGCGGAGTTGTTTCTGGAGGGCTTACAGGAGTTGTTGGACTAATTATGTCAATGAAAGCGAAGCATCTTGGTAAAAGAAAACCGGAATATGAAATGCCGCTGAATTGGTGGATGGTGGGGATTTTGAGTTTTATATTTGTGGTCGGGGTTGTTTTAGAATTGGTGACTTGAGATTCTGGGTTAGGCACTGGTCATATCCCACTCGGTGATGGGTGCCTCTACTTTAGAGGTTGAGGGGGGGAGGAGGGAAAGAAAAACTGATTAATATTTTGCTGCT
>PFCY01000074.1 GCA_002763085.1 Candidatus Pacearchaeota archaeon CG10_big_fil_rev_8_21_14_0_10_32_14
TAGAAACTAGCCCATTTTTATAATCAATCGAGAAATAAATAATTTGCGGGAAGAAACTCACCCCATCTTGAAAGATGGAGATTTCTTTTTAGTTAAAAAAATAGAAATAATTCTTCATTTCGTAATCTATATAAACTATAATATATATTAGACTGCTATGAAAAAAGAGAGGGGCGGACATAGTTCTGTAAGAAAGAGTTCTGAAGCGAATCATAATATTGAAACTAATATTGGAGTTAAGTGGTTTGCGGGGATAGGGATTCTTGCGCTTGTCATTGGAATAGGATTTTTTATTAAATATGCTATAGAAAATAATTGGATAAGTTATCTTTCGAGAATCATCCTCGGCGTGGTGATTGGGCTTTTACTTGTTGTGGGAGGAGAACTTGTATCGAGAAAAGAAAAATATCTGAATTGGGGAAGGACTCTCATGGGGGGCGGACTGGCGATAACTTATTTCAGTGTTTATGCTGCATATCATTTTGAGGCATATAGAAATGCGATAGGGATAAGCGCAATCATCGATATATTATTATTAACTGCAGTTGTATTGCTCGCGATAATTTTAGCGATAAGAGATGATTCAAAAATTGTCGCATGCGGCGCGTTCTTTTTAGGATACATAACTTCGTTTTTGAGTTTTGAGTTTCAATTGTTGACGCTGTTTTACTTGCTTCTTCTTGGAATTGGATTGTCAATAATAGTTATAATAAGGAAATGGCAATATATAGGACTTGGAGGAATACTTGTCACATACCTCGCTTATACTTATTATCATGCAGTCAATCCTAATGATTTTTATTTCTCGCTCGCATATTTGACTATATTCTTTGCAACATACATCATCCAAACTTTAATTTTATCTAGAGAAGATATGAAGGATGGAAATGTTGTTTCAACGATCGAGAATCTTGTCAACGCATTTTTCTTTTTTAGTTTAGCCTTTACTCTTATACACTCGGAGTTTGCGCAGTTCACATGGATCGTATCGTTATCTTTAGGAATCATTTATTTAATATTGCATATTGTGTTCAAAGAACTCTCGAAAGAAGACCTAAATTCAGTTTATATTTATCTTTCTGTTTTCTTTTTTACGATAGTCATTCCTGATTTGCTCGTCGAAGAATGGGTTACAATATTTTTGCTACTTGAAACGATTTTATTAACTGCTCTTGCATTTGTCAACGATGAGAAAGCTCTTCGTTATTGTTCTTATGGATCTGGTGTAATAAGTGCGTTAACACTTATACTATACGAGTCATTCATATACAAAGAATTAACAATAAATACAATATTGTCCAATTCCAGTTTTGCAACATTTGTTATTGGGGTTGTAACTTTCATAGGACTAGCTGCTTATCTTTCCGAGTATATAGGAAAAGATGAAGATGTTAAATATTTTTCAATAATTTATTTTTATACTGGAATCGTTGCATTGATGATATTCATCTCTCTTGAAACGAGCCGAGAAATAACGATAATCCTTTGGATGATTGTGGCTCTTGTCATCGCTTTTCTCTCTAATGTATCAAAAGAGAAAATATTTTTTAGAGTTTGTTATTCATTTGTATCTTTGATTGCGGTTTTATTATATCTTGTTGCGCTTGATAATTTGACACCATTTTCATTAAAAAATATTTTGGGAAGCACGAGGAGCATAATAACAATCGTCATAGTCATATGTCTTTATGTAATCTCTATGATAAATAATAAAGATAAAGAGAAAATTCTTACTCAGATCTATAGCTGGACAGCGTCGATTCTTTTACTTATTTTAATAATCCTCGAACTGAATGGATTCATTGTTTCAGTTGGAGCGGTAATACTAGCAATAATCCTTTTATCAATCGGATTAAATTCTTCGAGAAGGGATTTGAGATTGCAGGGAGTTGGAATTTTAATTTTTGCAATACTTAAAGTTTTTTTATATGATTCAAGTCAACTCTCAACTTTAGGAAGAACTATCTCATTTATTGTTCTTGGAGTCATTCTCCTGGCTGCGTCATTTTTATATACAAAATTTAAGAATGAAATTCTTGAAACTTTGATTGATTAAAATAATTCAGAAATAGATTTACCTTTATAGTCTCTATAAATAGCTTCGGCGAATAGATCTTCTACGTGAATAATTTCAATCCTTGGATCGGTTATATGATGTGTGTTGCTCGTAATAACTGCGTCGAGAGATTTAACAACTTTGTCATAGCCTTCTGTAAATAATCCATGAGTTCCGTAACCCATAACTTTTTTTGCCCCTCTCTCTTTCAATCCCTTGACGCCCTCAATCATCGTCCCGCCGGAATCTATCATATCATCAATAATCAGGACATTTTTTTTATTTACATCTCCAACAATATCAATGACTTCCGGTTCGCCGTCATCTTTTCTGTATTTATTTATGAACGCCAAAGGATAATTTCTTCCAGTTCTTTTAGAAAGTTGTTTGCTAAATGATTTTATCCTTGAGACACCGCCAGAATCTGGAGATGCTATGACAAGACTTTCAAGTTCTTTAGGATGGTATTCTAAAAGATAATTTACGGCTACTGGAAAACTGTGAAGATTATCAACTGGAACTTCTGCCGGATAATCTCCCTGAATCTGTCCTGCATGGAGATCCATTGTTATAATTCTTGAAAGATTTGGAGAAATAGCTTCGGCAATCGCTCGAGATGAAATCGGGACATGTGGTTTGTCTTTTCTGTCCTGTCTGCTCCATAAAAGATTTGGAAGTACATAATTGACTCTTTCTGCAGATGCGCTCAACAACAAATCTTTCAATAAAATCAATTCAGTTAGCCAGAAAGATGGGTCTAAAGTTGAGTCTTGAACAAAATATATTTCTTTCCTTCTTACGTTGCATTGGACATGGGGAATAAATTCTTTGTTCCTGAAATGTTTGACCTCAATTGGATTCAAAGGAAACTCGTCAGAATTTTCTGTTCCGTAATATTTTGTTGAAATATACTTCTGTATAGATTTAGAAAATTCCCATACCATTGATTTTGGATCTGCTAAAAGTACTACGTCACCCATTTGAACAATTAAATAGAAAAAAACGAGTTTAAAATATTTGCTATATAATTTTATCTATTTTCTTCAATAATCCTTTTTGTTTTGAATGAGAGAGTGAAAAAAATAAACATTAAAGCTGAATACAAAATGAATAAAAATTTAAATGGTAAGAAAAGTAAAATAATCGCTCCCAAGGCGCTTCCAATTATGAGTCCTATGTGTACTGTAGTGTTGTATGGACCGTAATATCTATATTCTTCTTTTCCTTTGAGTATATCAAAGAAATATGCTTCAGTGTTCGGTTCAACTATCGCCATGCCGAAACTTGCTATCACTAATAAAGATAGGATGATGTAGATGTTTGGAATGAAAAAGCAAATCAAAGAGATTATTGCTACAAAAAAATAACCTATGTTGAACATTTTTCTAAATCCTTTTTTGCCGGCAAGTTTTGAGAAGTGATATTCTAATAATACGAGCGGGATTGCGGTGGCAAATAAAAAGTATCCGACCCATTGCTGTGGAAGACCGGATTTTATAATAAACAGCGGGATGTATAAATAAATAAGAGTCCACCATGTCGTGACACCCACTCCTAAACAATATGAAATTATTCTATCTTTATCTTTAAAGAAACCTAAAAAGTTTTTCCGAATATCATTATCTGTCCTTTTTTTTCCGTCTTTGTCTTTAAATCTGAATGATATGAATAATAAAACAGTCAGGATTGCGACAAATGATGAAATTAAAAATACCGTGTTCTCGGAGAATTTAATGAGAATAAAACTCGCGATTAGAGGCCCGATTATCCAGGCAGAATTCATAAAGCTGTATATTAAACCTTCACTCCGTGAAACTCTTTTTATTGGAGAATTATCTCTGACAAGAATTCCGAAACTTGTTATCCTTAAAGAACCCGAAATCGTCAATATTATCGCGATTAAAATAAATAAGTAAATATTTTTTGCAAAATAAAATAAAAAATAGCAAGAGGCGAGAATAAATACCGACAGAGAAAATAATTTTGCTTTATCGTTTCTTTCTATGATGGGAATCATTGCAAAGTAAGATAAGAAAGCAACAAACATGAGAAAAGCGTTTACGAATCCGACTTTTGATGCACTTCCCAGTAATTTCTCAAGATGAACCGCCCAAATAGTTTGAGTCATTGCAACAGCTATGGAAAAAACGAAAATGACTGATGCTAATTTCCAAACCCGGTCGGATAAATTCACCTCTCTTGATTTCATCAGTCTTGGTCGCCATAAAACCTTAAAAATCCTTTTGTCTCACAAATAAAATGAAAAGAGAGAAAAGGAGATTGGTACAACTCTTATTTTTGTTGATATTAGCTTTGATTGTGATGAATTATCATTATCTTGATAGTTATGCGACTGGAAAGTTTGTAGAATCACAAAAAGAAACAGTAAGTGTGATACGAGTTGTTGACGGTGACACGATAAAAATAAATAATAGCGGAAAGGAAGATACAGTTCGACTTCTTGGAATAAATACTCCGGAGAAGGGTGAGAGATATTACAAAGAAGCAAAAGATTTTCTTAATTTAACTTTAACGGGGAAAGAAATAACTCTTGAGAAAGGAAGAGGCGATAGAGACAGATACGATAGACTCCTTAGATATGTTTTTTTGAATGGGGAAAATGTAAATGAGAAAATAATTAGAGAAGGTTATGCTAATTATTATTTTCCGAGCGGTTATGATGCACATTCTTTTGAACTGATTAAAGCGTTCGACTCATGTGTAAAAAATAATTTGTATTTTTGTGAAGCGTCTAAAGATGTTTGCTCTAAATGTATTGTCCTAAAAGAGCTTAATGTCAAAGATCAAGAAGTTGTTTTGTATAATGAATGTGAGAATGAATGTGATATAACTTCATGGAGCATAAAAGACGAAGGAAGGAAAAAATATATTTTTGGAAATTATACTTTGAATGGAAAGGAGGAAGTGCATATAATAGTTGGAAGCGGTAAAAATACAAATAATAAATTGATTTGGGTGAGAAGTGATTATGTCTGGAATGAAGACCATGATACTATTTTCTTAAGAGACAATGAAGATGGATTAGTTTTGTACAAAAGGCATTAGTTTTTAGTAAACTCTGAAACTTAACATCATTTGCTTCTAACTTTGTTGCTTACCTTTAACTCAATTAATAATTTGCTGCTCCTTACGTCGCAGATTAATAAAAGTATTAATAACACTCCGACTTTGGAGGAGTGCAATTTAATATTCATATTATGGAATATAAAGTGATTAAGATAAAATTATTGAAAAATCTCAGTTGCGTAGGTACTGGGCATTAGGAAAAGTTTAAAAATACATAGTATTACATAGTAGTATGGAATCGATTAGTCTAAAATTGGATAAGGAATTTCTTAAAGATATTGAGATCATTATGAAAAAAAATAGATATTCAACAAAAACCGAGTTCATTAGGGAAGCAGTTAGAGATAAAATTAAAGAACTTGAAAAAAATGAGGTGCTTAAGAAAGTAGATTCGCTTTTTGGAAGCTCTAAGAAGAATATTAGTGATGAGAAATTACATGCTGTACGAAAAGAATTGGAAGGTCTTTATGAAAAAAAATTTAGATGAATTAAATTTTGATGGTCAGCAAAATGAAAAAGAATTTAAATAACAAAAAGTTGTATGTTTATCAAAAGGGGAAAAATGTCTAGAAGAAGTAAGAATAGAACAGTTTGGGGAGTTGTTGGAGTTATATTAACTTTGTTTGGTGCAATTGGAACAATTCCTGTATTGTTAAACAAAGACTACATTCTTGGTTTACCTCTAACTGCTTTATCTGTAATAGGCGGAATAATTCTAATAGCTTGGTCTTTTAGTGATTAAAATGGATGAGGAAATAAAAAAGAAAAATATTTTGGATTTACAATTTCAAAAATATCTCATTATCGCCTCCACATCAGTCATTATTGGATTTACATATCTCATTGGTGTGATGATTGCTATGATGACCAAACAAATTATATTGGAAAATTATGAAATGATGCTGGCATTATTTTTTATTTCAACAGTAGTTATCGGCGTGTGTTCAGTTTTTCTTTTAAACTCTATTTTCCACCTGCGCATCATTCCAGACATAATAAAAGAACTTTAGGGAGTTTTTCAGAATATTTTCAGAACTTGTTTTTTGATTTTTATTTATACGGAATGAGATAGTAACAAAAAAATAATAAGTTTTCCCGTCGGGAAAACACACTTTCATTCAATAGAAGTGATAACAAAAAAATAATCTTCTTGAATAATAATCCTTTTAAAGAACTACTACTCTGGAATTAACATGAACACAAAAAGAGTAGCCGTAAAGAGGCTAAATAAAAGGGCGGAAGGACACATTTCTGAAAATTCACACGATTCAAATATCATAGTTATAAGTTCTATAACATTTAATACAAATGAAAGGAGGTTATTAAAATAACGAAATGAGAAAACAAATAAGTTTAGCATTTATGGCTTTACTTACACTAAGTGTTCTGCCAACTATAATGGCTGTTAGCGTTGGAACTGGAATAGGAATTGATGTTACAACTGAAGAATTCCCACCTATGATATGGCAATGTGACAACAGAATTGTTGTTGAAGATTGTGTTGAAGAAGGTAGAGATACTGATTGTACTAACAAACTTGTTGAAAGAATAGAAAACTATGCTTTTGAAGGTGAACAGATTGGATGGAGAGTTCTTGTTTTAGATAAGAACAAGATAGAAGAAGTTCAAGATGTTGTAGCAACTATCGGAGATGTTCAAGGTGTTGGAAACGATATCGAAGTTGAATGTCAAAGAGTTACTGGTTCTGTTAGAGGAACTACTGTTCCAAATGGAACTTTGCTTGCTTCATGTAATGCAAGAATCCTTGAAGAGCAGTTACTAAATTTCGACGATAACACAATGGCTTACTATGATTGTTTATTCACAGTAGAAACTCCAGAATCAATGTATGGAGAATATTTCTTAACTGTTGAAGCAATCGGAGTTGACGGAGAAGCAACTATGGACGAGAACGAATATTGGTTCTTAAATCCAATAATTGCATTAACTGTTGACGGCGATGTATCTTTCGAAGATGTTAGACCTGGAACTGTGTCTTACTCAAGTACTATACTTGTAGGAAATGATGCTGATCAAGGAAGTGGCGTTCTAATGGATATGTTCATATCTGGAACTGACTTCTATGATCCAGTTGATTCAGGAGCAAGATGCCCTGACACTAACCAACTTCAATTAAGTGATTCACGAAGATCACCTTCTAATGTCGGTCAAGATGGAGGAAGTGATGCATGTAGTGGCCAAGGATCTGGAACTTGTTCAGCTGATGAAAATAATGGTCATGCTGTTTACGATTGTCAAGCTGGAACATTAGGTTTAACTAATGATCCTAATACTGATCACTTGTGTTATTATGCAACTAACGGAGCATATAGCACTGCAGCTGCAGATAATGCAGATCTTGAAGGTTATGTTCCAATTGTTTACGGAGATGTCTTCACAAGAGACTTCTACAACGATGCTGAAATAATCAGAAATGCAGGATCAGATGCTAGTGGAGATTTAGTAATTAATACTATTGAATACCACGCTGGTAATACATTATCACCAGGAGCAGAAATCGCACTTAACTTCAAGTTAGGAATGCCAGAACCATGTGTTGGAGATTTCAGTTCAGGAGATATATTCTTCTGGGGTGAAGCTATATAAAACGATTAATTTTTGTTTTTATTTTATTTTTAATTTATTTCCCTGAAAAGGACGGGGAAAAGAGGGAGATGGCTTACTTTGAGCTTTCTTTTCTTAGAAAGAAAAGAAACTTCGGAAAGAAAAGAACTACAATAGGTTTCCCAGGAAATCAAAGAAACTAAGATAGAAGAAAAAAACTTAAAGATATATTAAATTATAATTAAATTTATAAAATCAAAATGGAAAAAAGTAATATGAATAAAAAAGGAGTTCGTAAAAAGAGCGTTGTCGCTTTGTTTTTGTTAACTGGTGTTTTCGCTACGATATTTTTTATTTCGAATGTTTCAGCAAATAAACTTTATTGTTTATCTGACGGAGAACAATTACCTCCAAGTTGCGCAGGGAGTTCATGCAGATATACTTGTGATTTAAGAAGCGGGCAAGGATTTTGTGAAATATGCACGACTAACTCAGGAATTCCCGGAGTAAATCCTGCAACATGTAATGGAAAAAAGTGTGATTTCATGAGTGGCGGTGGCGGTGAGAATACATTACCTCCAAATATGACATTAATATCTCCACAAAATGGAACAGTATTCACAGTGAGAAGCATCCCGTTGAAATTCACAATAACAAAAAATGCGGCGGTATTCTATATGAATCTTCTTGAAAGCAGACAAGGAAGATGGAACAGGATTTGCACGAGTTGTTCGAGTTATGATCAAAACAGAAGATTCAATGAAGGATACAATTCAATAAGAATAAGAGCTACCGACCATTCAGGAAATGAAGTTTTCAAAGACGTTGCGTTTTTTATTGACTCAAAAGTCCCTAAGATAAGAAAGACATTCCCTGGAAAAAATGAGTTTGCCAACGGTGATTTTAGAGTAGAAATTCAAGAAGATAATCCAAGAGAATTAAAATTAATTTATGGGGATAGTTCATCAATGAAAACTCAAGTCTTAAATTTAAATAGTTGTGTGATTGATAAAACAAAAAGAATTTGTGATGTC
>PFCY01000036.1 GCA_002763085.1 Candidatus Pacearchaeota archaeon CG10_big_fil_rev_8_21_14_0_10_32_14
TTGTGGAATTATTACTTGGAGAGCCTGTCTATGTGGATAGGCTCTAAGCCTTTTTTTGAAATATTTCCTGCAATTGCATCTCCTCTTAAAAGTTTTTCTTGGAATTTAAAATCGGAAATTGATAGATTACTAATAAATGAATTTAAGTCAAAATTACTATCCGACTTAATTTTTATGATTACTTCGACTTCCGGATATTTTTCTAATGTAGATACAACATCGTTTGATACCTTTTCTTTTGATTCAATCAAATTATTATTTGAACTAGTAATGCTTACTATCAAGAATAAAGAAATTACCAACAAAGCGGTTACTTTCGCCCCTCTTTTCATAATTAGACTAGGAAGTCCATATTTATAAATATTCCATTAATTGAGATCAATACCAGTAACTCGATTATATAGTATTTTTACAATAAAGGGATTCTCAATTAATTCCTGTAACCCTCCTTTATTTATTTTGCCTGAAAAAGAATCTCCTTTCAAGAGAACATCAAGGAGAACCACATTCTTAGAAGATAAGTTTTCGATTATGCTGTTTAAATCAGTTGTTCCTGGAGTTCTAAATTGAATAACTACAGGAACCCATTGCGATTTTTCAAGTTCGTTATAAACGTCAGGAGATACATAAGGGTAAACGATTGAATTATTATTTAAGGAAGAATTATTTAATGGATCATTAATTGTTGATTGTAAAATTTCTCTTTTATTAAACTCTTTTAAAAATTTGTTTTGATAGTAAATAACCTTGACAGAATCATCGTCAATTAATTGGGTTAAAGTTACTTTATTAATAGTAGCCACTATTTTTTTATTTGAAGATACTTTCTTAAAAAAACTTTTCCTAACTTTAAAATTCTTAGATGAATATTTATTAACAAAATCAATTTGGCTCTCACTTGACATATTATTTAAGATTATATTAACACTCATCCATCTTGTATTTTTATTGAATTTATTTAGGATAAAAGGATCAATATTTGAGTGATTATTATGAGAAGACTGTATTTCAGCAAGAACTAATGTTAAATTTACTAATAATACAATTGCTATTAATATAGTAACATTTGCCAATTTAACCATGATTTATTGCACAGTTTGTGATATTTAAACAATATTACAAAATAAACTATATATTCAAATAATAAATTTCTAACTAAAAAATCCTTTAAAATATTTTCCGTATATTGCGACAAACCAGAGCATCATTATCAAAGCTAAAAATGCTAAGAACAGATAAGTCACGAACGAAAACGCCCTCTTGGCTATTTTTTCATTTCCAGTAATTCCCCAAACAGTTAGATAAAAGAATCTTCCTCCATCAAATATTCCAACCGGTAACATGTTCACAAATGCAATACTTACACAAACTAATAATATCCAAAGCAGTAAATTATATATGAAAATTGAGAGGCCATTGAAAACTGGCTTGTAATAAATTTCTGGTTTTTTAAATATCGTAATTGCATTATAGATCCATTTCTTTATTCCTCTAGCATCACTATTTGGTAATGCAATTCCCAAGAACGCTTTTTTTGTAACCGGATTTTCTCCAAGAGTAATCTCTTTTTCCTCAATAATTCTTTCTTTATTTATTATTTTTATTTTTATTTTATCTCCAGATTTGTATTTTTCTAGTTCAGATGTCAATTCTTTTGCATTTGCTATTTTCACGTCATTGATCTCAGTAATAGCTCCAGTTAAGTTAGATTTTATGGCCGGGGTGTCATCATATAACAGCACATACTCATCTGTATTTGTATAATAACTTTTTATTCCAACATAATTTTCATTCTTAGAAACAATCTCATTTGTACCATTCCTTACAAGTTCATTAAAACGATTTATATCTGGATTATCCACTGAAACGCCATTAATCATAGTTATATCCGAAATTTTTACAGAAGAGGATGAATAATCGCTAATAACTATCCCTGCCGGATGGAAAAATAAAATAAAAAATATCCAGAATACAAAAAAGAAAAATATTCCCGTTAAAACATTAGCAAAAGTTCCCGCAGCAAGCACTGCCATTTGTTCAAACTTCGATGCTTTTTCCATACTCTTTTCATCTTGCTCAACAAACGCTGCTAAAAACACCGGTAAAAACCAAGGGAAAAATCCGAATCCGGTTGACTTGATGTGAATGTTATATCTTCTCATAAATATTCCATGGAAAAATTCATGAGGAATCGCAGCAATAGCGATTATCACGATCCAGTAACTAACATAAAACGGAGGCAAAAAGTCAATCTTGAATATCTTTGGCAAATACGGAATTAAAGGGGTGATTGGTGGAACTTTAATTGCTCTAATAACATCTGGCCTAAAAAGATAAACTTCTATAACCGTCCATAACATATAAATCGCACCAGCCATCAAAATAAATCCGCAAATAATAGAAACATAACTAAAAAATGTGAACGTTCTTTTATATTTTGATCCAATCTTTTCTATAAATTTTATTCCCCATTTTTCTCTATACAATAAAAGAAGCCCATCCTTTCCTAACTTATCTTTTCCTTTATACAAGAAATATGCCATATACAAGCAAAATAATCCTAAAATTATTACATCGTATGACTCATAGAAAGCGGGAGCATTTAAAATTAATATAATTCCAAAATATAGCGAAGCAAATCCAAAAAAAGATAATAGACTTACCGATAGAAAATGAAAATCCTTCAAGTTCTTTTTATGGATTCTATCATTACCAAAAGCATAAATCAAAAGTACTACAATTGAAATGATAGAATAAATCCATCCCAGATAAAGATCATTATTGATTTTGTAATAATTATTAAGTAAGTGGTTTATTGTATATCCAAAAAGGATAATCAGTCCAAGAAGTAGAAAAAAGACATTGGTATTTGATTTTAAATAATTTCCTTTATCATCGACCGACTTATTTTTATCCATCAAACTCTCATCTCTTATTTACTTTTTCTCTTCAAAGGCCTCAACGCCGAGCTTTTGCATTTACGACATTTAATTTTTCCGAGGATGACTTTTTTTGGATCAGCTCTTATTTTATGCTGACATCTTTTGCATACAAAAACATTTTTGAAAAGTCTATTTTGTGCTTCCGGAATCTTAGCCATATACAGCTCCTAAGATTACGCATTTAAAATCTCTGTATTTTAATTCTGGTATTTTTGCCATTATAATTTCCTCTTCGCTATTTTAATTCCTTCAATATCCCAATATTCGCAGTTTCCGCCTTCTTCAAGCTGAGGCATCAACTCCGCGTCACAGGGAACTTCTATAGTTTCAAAACTTTCAAGGTCCATCACGCTTATAGTCTTTCCTGATTCATTCTTAGAAAGGACCTGTCCTTTTTTCTTTTCTACAAGTGGAACATCAAGTTTATCATGTCCTGGGATTACAAAAACTCTTTTTTTCCCGTCGATAATTCCTACCGCTTCAATTCTACATTTAGCGTGTCCGTGCTTTCCAGTCTTTGAAACATCCATGCTCTTCACAGTACAGGGATGTCCTTCAACCATAATATTCGTGCCATTTCTAGCATCAGTAGCACCAATCATCTTAAAAGCCATAAATCATACAGAAAAAATACATTTATAAACGTTTTTGAAAATGAACTATTATGACAAACAATACTATTCAAAAAAATGATTTCATTGAAGTAGACTTTACTGGCAGAGTAAAAGATACAGGTCTAGTCTTTGATTCGACGGTAAAAGAAGAACTTCAAAAGCTTCATCACGGGCATTCTCACGAAATTAATGCAAAACCTTTCGTCTTTTCTATAGGAAATGGAATGTTCTTGCCGAGTGTCGATGAATTTTTAGTTGGAAAAGGAATAGGAAAAGATTATACTATTGAACTTTTACCAGAAAACGCTTTCGGAAAACGAAATACTCAGATGGTAAAGATAGTTCCTCTAAAACACTTCACACAACAAAAGATAAATCCACAAACAGGAATGTCATTAAACTTCGACGGAAATATAGGAAAAATACTTTCAGTTTCAGGGGGAAGAGTTACAGTAGATTTCAACAACCCTCTTTCAGGAAAAGAAATAGTCTATACCATCAAAGTCATAAGAAAAGTCGACGATGTTTCGCAGAAAGTTAAATCTCTTAACGACTTTTTATTCAGGCAAGATTTCAAGTTTAGTGTGGATAAAAAAAATAAAAAAATCATTTTCGATCTTGAAGAAAAGCAAAAGCAATTCAGTCAATTCATAGAACTTTTCAGAGAAAAATTCAAAGAAATAATTGGTTACGATCTCGATTTAGGGAATGCAGATAATAAAGAAGAAAAAACTCAAAAAGAAAAAGTTTCTAAGCCTAAAAAATAAATTCTAAAGAAAAATTAATGTTCTTAACAACAATAAACTTTTTATATCAATTCCACTCCCATTCATAATGTTCAGTCTCAGTAATCTTAATCCACGAGGATATTTTAAAAGAACCAAGGAAGAACAGGTTCGACGAAAAAACTCTTCTCCTGATTACAATAATCCATCTATTAGCCAAGAAGAATATTTTTCTCGATTAAGAAGATTCATTGATAGATCAAAAGAAGCAATATCTTTTGATGGATATGACCTTGTTTTTATGGATGATGAAATGACAATTAATTCTTTAAAAAAAGCCATAGACAATCGTGGAGTGAGTATATTCGGAGTTTTTCCTTATAATCTAGAAACATGTTTTGATGTGCTGTCTCCAAAAAATGGAGTGATTGCAAAAAAAGAAGGGGCGATTATCTCTGGATTTATGATGTTCGATTATTTTGCCATATCAAGTTGGAATTCTACAAAATCCACAACATATCAACCAGAAGTTTCTAAGGGAGTAATTTTTAGACAGAGTTTGCACCTAAGTGAAGAGATGGACACAAAATCTCCCTTGAGGTTAAGATATTCCGATGAAATTAGAGATTTGTTAAACTATCATGGAAAGTTTATGAATGGTGCAATTGGGCTTTCAAAACAATCTGATCCTTCACAGAACATTTCAGTCAATCCCTCGCTACTCAAATATTTTAGTAGTGTTTAATTTTTAATAGTCCAATAATTCACATAAATCCTTATAAATCCATTTTATTATAAACTTTAATGGCAGAGATGATAAAAAGGGATAGTTCTATGTACGAAGTTTCTGAGGAAGTTAGAAATATAGATAGAGAACTTGAAGAGCTTCTAAAAAAGCAAACCGCAAAAATAAAAGTGGTTGGAGTTGGAGGCGGTGGAAATAATTCTTTATCTCGAATGAGAGAGATAGGTATCAAGGGCGGAGAATTGATTGCAGTAAATACCGACGCTCAAGATTTGCTTTATGCTAATGCCGACGCAAAAATCCTTATTGGAAAAGAACTTACTATGGGTCTTGGAGCTGGTTCAAATCCTAAAGTCGGTGAAGAAGCCGCAAAAGAATCCGAAGCCGAAATAAAAAAGAAGCTTTCAGGAAGTGATATGATTTTCATAACATGCGGTCTTGGTGGTGGAACTGGTACTGGAGCTGCTCCAGTGATTGCATCAATTGCTAAAAAACAAGGTGCCTTAACAATTGGAGTTGTAACACTTCCGTTTACTATTGAAGGACGTAAAAGGATAGAAAATGCAATGAACGGTCTTGAACGCATGCAATCTGTCGTCGATACATTAATAGTGATTCCTAATGATAAACTTCTTGAACTTGCTCCAGATTTACCTCTTCACACTGCATTCAAAATAGCCGACGAAATTTTGACGAACGCCGTAAAAGGAACAACAGAACTTGTGACAACATCGGGTTTAGTTAATTTAGATTTTGCAGATATAAAAGCAGTCATGGTTGACGGCGGCGTTTCATTAATTGGTTTAGGCGAATCAGATTCTCAAAATCGAGCGATCGAAGCTGTTGAAAAAGCAATTGAAAATCCTCTACTTGATGTTGATATCTCGGGTGCGTCAGGAGCATTAGTAAATATTATTGGCGGTCCAGACATGTCGCTAGATGAATGTAAATCTATAATAGAAACAATCGGAGAAAAATTATCACCAGATGCCAAGCTTATTTGGGGAGCACAAATTTCAGACGACATGGAAAAAACAATTAGAGTTTTATTAATAGTAACCGGTGTTAAATCTGCCCAAATTCTTGGTGTTGGAGATTCTTTAGAACTACGTCGTCATGCCGAAATCGAAGAAGAACTTGGAATTGAATTCTTTGAATAATAACCCTATCTAAAATTTTAAAAACCCCAATCTTCTCTACTTTTTATGGAAAACGAAAAAGTCCCCTTTACAACGAGATCAAAATCTTTTTTTATTCAATGTAAAAGAGTTTGGCACATTTTGAGAAAACCGTCTAAAAAAGAATTTGAGACAACCGCTAAAATATCTGCAATCGGAATCTTGGTGATCGGTGCTATAGGTTTTTTGATAGCTATAATTATGAGTTATATTATAAAATAAGTGAATATCAATCTATTCTATCTTTTCAAGAATTAATTCCGCATTCTCTTTTAAGACTCTGGATAATTCTGAACCATCTTTTGCTTCATACACTACTGCTCCATCATTTTTTAATCTGTTAAAATATTCTGGATCCGTATTAAATGCAATTATGTACAAATTTGTTTTAGAATCACCGTAGCTTTCATTAGTTTTGATGATAGATTGAAATATCCCTTGAGGACTCTCTCCTATATTATTCATTCCGTCGGTTAATAATACAATACTTTTATCCACATACCCTGTTTTATCAATTTCTCTTTCAGCATATGCTAAAGAAACACCATGAGGAGTATTTGAATTAGCTTCAAGGCCATTTACTTTTGATTTTAATAGATTATAGTTAAAATTTCCAACTGGAACAGCGCATTTTACATCATTTCCGGAAAAATAAAACAAACCCACTTTTACTTCTTTGTCTTTTTCTGCATATTCTTTATAATCTTCAAGAATTACTTTCTAAGATCTTTTAGCACTATCTATCTTTTTCTCTCTTCCCATCTTCTCATCCATACTTCCAGAAGTATCTATAACAAATACCACAGCTTTTTTGTTAGTTGTTGGTTGAATTTTAGAAGAAACATCATAAACATTTCTTTGACCCCCTCTTACATCTTTTTCATCAGTTAATCCAATAGCACATCCTCCAAGATATAAAGCACTAGCTGTAAGAATTCCAACCAAACTATTTCTAAGTCCTTTTCTCATCCTATCTTCCCTATTAAATTATTTATAAATTTAATTACCCTCAAACGTTGTAGTTCAAGATTTCCCAGATAAGTTCTTTGTTACCTTAATTGGTCTTTTTAGATAGGTTTTTAAGTTTTAGAATTATCTTGTTTTTATGGCAACTCCAAGTGTGGCGAATTTAAATAGAGCAAGACATAAACAAGGTATGATTTCTAAACAAAATGAAGAAAGTAGAAATCAAAGACTTAATGAGATAGAAAATTCTAAACCATTAACAGAAGAAGAACATCAAGAGAGATTAAATAAATTAAAAGAAATTGGTTTAATTAAATAATATGCCAGAAAATACCTTAAAATATGAGTTACCTCTTACGACTTCAACAGGTAGAGCAAGAGTAAAAAGAAGGAAGAATGAATTTGGAGAACCACTAAAAACTGAAGATAATCTTTCTAATGAAGATTATATTGAATGGCAGATTTCTTATTTTATGCCTTTTGATACTCTTTGGGATAA
>PFCY01000086.1:0-7569 GCA_002763085.1 Candidatus Pacearchaeota archaeon CG10_big_fil_rev_8_21_14_0_10_32_14
CATCATAGCACACAGTTTACGTAACGTCGGGAAACCGCACTCGCCCGCTGGCGATTTGTCCCGCAGGACAAACCTTTAGGGTGCGGAGGACGTCATTTTCTAAACTGAAAAAAGTAGTGACGGAAGGAGAAACGGAAATGAATCTCGAAAACATAAATGAAATTTCTTTAGATGTATTTGCATTGTGTTTTATAATTTTCTGTCTTTCTCTGAGCGGATATCTTCCCGAAAGCGTTTTGGATGGTAAAAAAGGGATCTTCTTAGTCCGTATTGTCCCCCTTATTGGGATGATATCTTTTGCGATTTGGATTATCAGTGTTATTATTCCATTCCTGTTAAATTTGTTTTGAAATAATTATCTTGAATCAAAAAACCAAAAAACGAAAGGAAAACAAAATCATGAATTTCAACGGGAATCGAAGAGCTTGCAGGTTTTCATGCCCATATTTCGTCTTACCTAGAGAAAATAAGAGTTCTCAAAGAAAGAGTCAATTCATTCGAACAATCTCTAATTGATGAAGCCATTGAAGTAAAGGATTTAGTCAAAGCAGATCAAATTAAACTTAAGATATGTCAAATATTTTTGAGGAATGTTCATATGAATGGAACGATTGAGACTATTATAGGGGAGTTGAATTCTGCAGAAAAAATCTTTCGCATGCTCTATTTATGATGAAAACTCCTGTTGTAAGGTAATCATCAATTCAATCGAAAAAAAAGAAAGGAAAAATCATGAAAAAAGAAGACATCGAACAGCTTGGAAAACTCGCGGATGAAATTTTGTTGAAAAAAGATCTTTCGAGCGAAGGATTGGAATTAGTCAATGAACTTCGTCGTATTGAAGTTGAAATGCGCAAAGCTCAAGTAGAGTTGGAAGAAGCAATAAAATCAAATTGGTATATTGCGCGGTTGCGAGCAAGAAACATCCTTTATGGAAACACACTTCAATTAGTTTTGATATATGAAAAAAAATCGGTTTTGTATTGGGATCTTGCTCATAGAAATTGGCTTCATGCGATTTATCTTAAACTTGCAGAATCTGTTTGTTGACTGGAAAAACGAAACGTCGAAGGAGACACAAAATGGGTCTACATGTTTGGTTTGTCATATTCTTCTTTTGTCTTGTTTTTCTTAATGAAGTGATGAATGCTTTAGTTGATGATGGTTGGAATGAATATTTAGTATTATTTCTTGGACTTCCAATTTCCGCATTTATTATAACTATATTTTTAAGTATGTGCTATAATACAGCGTTATGGACTGGAGAATTTTGGGGTTATTATATCGCAGCAGTTATTTTCAGCTATTTTATTCGGGGTGTTGGTAATGTTGCAATAGATGCAACTAAAGGAACTGTTAGGTGGTTCAAAGATCTTTAGAAAATATAAATTTCCGCGAAGCGGAAAAAACCAAACGAAAACTTTCTCCAAGGAGAAAACAAATCATGCCGAAAGTAGCGATTGCAGCAACGAAAAAACGGAAGACTTCTAAAAAAGAAAAAATTATTTTTGCAAAAAAGGCAAAGACAAAAAGGCAACCAGGTATTCGTGTTATTCCAAATATGGTTGGAGGAGAAATTCGCATTAAACCCGACGACTTAGTTATAGACGATTCAATGTTTCCATCGTCTGAACCAACATATCCAGCGCGAAGAAAAAAAATTGATAAAGTCGCTTTAAAAAAGCAACTTATGATTGTTTTGTGTCATTTGAATCAATACTCGCAAGATGCTTTGTGGGAAAAACAGCTTCATGATAAACTTGATGATTTGCAAAAGATAATCTGAAATAAATTTCGTATAAGCGGAAACGAACGAAAGGTAAACGAACGAAGGAGAAAAACGTGACAACCAAAGTTTTTTGTTTTATTTTTATTAATATCTGCTGCATGATCATTTCCGGATTGGTTCAATTAGGAATTTATCTATTTATTGACCATATGGGTCCAGGACTTAATAATGAAAATGTATTTGATCCCTCGCTTGCTGTTGGCATGTTTGTGGTTATTTGGATTTTTGGTGTCTGTTGTACGTATATTTGGTGGGGTACAATTAATAAAGCAGTAGATGTAATCGACAGATTCAGAGATTAATAAATCGTTATACCCCAATCTTGTCTTAGGGAGCTTCACCTTATATTTTAATTATAAATTTCGAAAGATTATCTGAATAAAATCCGCAAGCTAAAATTCAAACCAAACTTTTCTCTTCAAAGGAGATAAAAATGTCAACCAGAACAAATGAAATTCTATGGTGTATTATATGGTGTTTAGTTGTTTCCGTTGGTGGTGTTGCGCTCTTTCATTGGATGGATGTTAATTATCTAACAAAATATCCAGATCAGCCAACGCCTATTTTATCAGCTGGGCCAATAATTCTTTTTATTTGTATGAATGTCTTTGGTATCCTTTTGGGAATTGTCCTTACCAAATTATCTTACAAAGCTGAAAATATCTACAGAAACTTCAGAGGTTGATCGTTCAAAGAAAAAACGAAAAGACGAAGGAGAAAATCATGCTGAAAAACTTGAAACAAAACGCTTTCGAATTTGCGAAACTGTTTAGAAATGTATTTGTTACTTCATCATTAGTTGTATTCATGTTTGGATTACTTATTTATGGACTGTATCTAATCTTTATTAATCAATATTATAACACTACATTTTCCACAGCCGATTCAACCAACATAGTTCAATTTTATTTAAGGGTTATTTATGGCTATATGATTCTCGTTACTGATTTTACCCTAGCCACATTTCTTTCGAAGAAATATTATCATGATCCTTATGGGAAAGAAGTAAAACAGACGGTTCAAATCTAACAAAACTCAAAAACTCGAAAGAGTAGAAAGGAAAACAAAATCATGCCGAGATGCAAACAGTGTACTGGAGAATATGATTTTCATGAAGGCGACGAAGGATTTTGTTCAAATGGGTGCAAGGAAGATTTTGAACTGGAAGAAACGAAGAAGTCAAACCCGGACGATCCGTCGTCGGATTTTCTTGATCCGTCAAATCCACTTAGTCCTTTAAGTCCGGCGAGCCCGTTGAATCCATCAAACCCCTTGAATCCATTAAATCCTATGAGTCCTTTTAATTCTATAATTTAATTTAATATCTCAACAGAGAAAGGAGAGATCATGATTGCAATCTTAAATGGGATCCTGCAGTCAGGAATCGTTCCATTTGTTCTGTTTTCAGTTTATTGGTTTACTTTGATTACGATGATTACATGCGCTTTGATTTATGTTTTTACTGGATATTCATGGAAGAAACAATTGAATACGATTGCGACTTATTGTCTATTTATTAATTTTTCAATCCTAATTATTATTGGTGTATGGTCAGCTTTTAATCTCTAAATCAAAAAACAAAAAAGAAAGAAGGAAAAAACATGAGTAGAACAACCGAAGAAAAACCGGTAACTTTGAAGAACGTTGTTGAAGTAGGAAATTCAATCATTGGAACGACTGTATTTTTGTTTATTATATGTGTACTTTTCGGATCGGAGTATGGTGCGTAGGGTTTTGCAATTCTCGCTGGAGTCGAGCTTTTCACAGCGCTCATTGGTGCGATTGTTATTGGATGGAGAATTTCTAGGAATTGAATTATTGCAATAAATTTTAGGATTAGGAATTCCCACTTAAATTTCTTCATTGCGTGATTTCAAAATCCGTTCTCTATCCCCCCCTCCCTCCCGGACGGAGAAACGAATAAATTGAAATCACGCACTTATATGAATTTCCTAGAAGTTAGTCTAATTCTAAAATATGAAATTAGTTTATCTTTTTATCGATCAATCAAAAAACTAAACAAAAAGAAAGGAGGAAAAAATCATGGTAAATAAATACAATTCTAACAATGGGGCCCATTTTAGAGATACGAACAAAACTACAAAGTAAACCTCGAGGAGGAAAGAACCATGCGTAAGAAGAAAAAGGCCCGTTTTATGTTTAGAGATAATGTTCCATTTTCCTATGGAAAAAATGGAAAGCAAAATATGAAATGTCTTGTACTCGACGAGCTCGAGTCCATTGAAGTTGCGAAAAGAAAGACTCGGGCGCGACTGCGTCGTCTTGATAAGGGAAGAAGTATTTTCAATTTGTCCAGATATGAAGAACAAGAATCTTTAGTTCAATATTGGTGGAACGAAATACTTGAAGGACGATACGATAGAGAAAAGATTGCTGCGTGAAGTCGCAACGTCGATAAGAAATTGCAAGTTCGTTGAAGCCACACTCGCGATTTTAAAATCCTTCTACACCACTTCCAAACTCGAGTTCACGACTTGTAATGAATGAGAAAATTTGTTCAAGTCGTAAACACTCGCCCACCCAGTGAAGCAACTGAGTAATAGATGATAAAAGAATCTGATTAGATATGAAAGAAAGGAGATCATCGACGTGAATAAATTGGAGAGAGTTAGATTTTTTCTGATTGCAATTTTAATGTTGGGTCTTTTATGGTTATTCATGGTGTATTGCCCTCAATTGTTTATGCTTTCGTCGAAAAGTGAAGACGAAGAAAAACCGCTGGAGGTTATTTCAATTCCGACACTAACTTTAACTCCAGCTTCAACGAAAACTCTTACTCCAACAAAAACTTCAACACCAACGTTTACAATTACGTTGACCTTTACTGAATCTCCAACTCCTGTAATCGAAGGATACACGACAATAACAATGATTCCGTCGCCGGTTTATTTTATACCTCCAACTCCGAGACCGTTTATTCCTCCTAGAATAGTTTCCTATGATTTTATTGGAAACACGGGTTGGCTTGTTGGAAGCGTCGTTGGAGATTATGCAGGTTATGATGTTTTTGTTGAGATTCTGGTTGGTAAAACGTGGTATCCAAAACCGGATTGGGGTGGGAGAAGCATGATATATCCAGATGGAACTTTTTCAATTCATATGCTCAACGACGGAAATGATTTTCAATTTATAGATAAACATATTTATCTTATTCCTAAATTGACATATTAGTATTAAGTCTTTTATAAAAAATAAATCTGTAAAAGAAAGGAGGTGAATCAATGGTAAAAAAATCAAAAGTTCCAAAGAAGAAAAAAGGTTCATGTGAAAAGATTTTGGTTCCAAAGAAATCCAAGAGTCCCCGAAGGATTCTAGTTCCTAAGCTTTCTGACGATAATTGGGATCCTGGATGTGCAACTACGGGTGTGATTGAATAAATATATTCTATTGAAAATCCAAAAAAGAAATGAGGTGAAAACGATGCCGAGAGAAAAGGGTTTACCTAATGATTCTTTGGATGAAGAAGCAAGAGAAATTGAGGAAAAGCTGAAGCCAATTTTGGATATTTATATCTGTCTGTTTAAAGAAATGATTCTGAGTTTGAGATGATTTAATTGTGCTTTTCCGCCGTGTCCGAAATGCAAAGAAGGATTTTTGATTCCAGTTAGTCGAGATTTAGAGACTTGGAAGTGCACAAGCAAAGATTGTGATTTTGAAATTTCCTAATTGAGAATTGAAAGGAGATAAAATCCTAAATTTGATTATAGTTTTGGTGATTAGTGCGGATTTGCACTAATCACCTAGTTTTTATTTATTATATTCAAACTCGCGCGTGCGTGAGTTATAAAAGTACCGAGGTGAAATGATGAGAAAAATCATCATGGCAGTTGTTGTTACGTTTATCGCGATGTTGAGTTTTAGTTATGGCGCTTCTGCTTTCGAGGTTGTTTTTTACGATCATTGTTGGATTCCTCTCATAAGGACGAATTATATTTCGCCCAGTTGTGGTAATGAAGTAAATATGGTGGTTGAGTATAACAATAATAGCGTCAATGGTAAGAGTCCTCGATGCATGAGAGCAACTCAACGCTATATCGATTCGCTTTGCCCATGGCAGATCAGATGCATTTCAACATGTGAACCGTGTTGTCCTGCTCGTCCCTGCGGTTTGCCGTCGTGCGATTCATGTTGTCGACATCGAATTGTACAGTGCAATGATTGTCCTCCTGCGCCAGTGTATAGGGAAAGATGTGATCCCTGTCGCCAAAAAGTCTACGATCCGTGGCAGGAATCATGCTATGATCCTTACAAGAGACGATGCCAAGATCCTTGCAGGATAAGGCATTACGATTCAGATTGTCTGTCCAATCCGTGCGAGATTGTTGGTGGGATCGTCGGCGGAACAGCATGTTTGGGCGGGATGGTTCTTCAAGGTGCTGGCGAAGTTCTTGGTGGTATCGGAGAACTATTTTGTTGTGATCCGTGCTGTCGGTAACGAAAAACAAAAAGTGAATTGAGTTTTTGAGGGAGCGTGGATATTTCTGAAATGAGATTGAAGCGCTCCCCTATTTTAGTTTATTATAATTGAATTGTTGAGGAGATTTTTTTGTTAATCTTTTCGAGATAGAAAGTGCCCACTAAAGCTTACCTAAAGGTAAGCACCCACCCAATTTAATATTAGAATTTCCTTAAGTTAGTCTATCTCGAAAATAAATAAATTATTTTTTGTAAAACATCCGCTTGCGGATGAAACGAAATGTCTCAAGGAGACAAAACCATGAAACAAAAAATTCTAAGTGTTGCCGGTCTCGTTGTTTTTGGATTGCTTATCGCATGGACGATTTGTGTTATCGTTCCAGAAGAAACTCAAAATGTAATAAATTTTTTGGCTTTTTGTCTTGCAATCACAATGGCCACAGTTTTTATCTTTGCGTTCATGATTGCATTTGTCGTTTCAATTGATTATTTTTGTTCTCGATTTCCAGATTTACTTTTTTTTCTTTCAGACAAAACCGAATGTGTGAAACAAAAGGATGGGGTTGGTTGATTCTAAATTTAATGTGATTGAGTTCTGAAATTAACTGATGTTATGAAGGGGTCATGTCTATTTTGACTTGACCCTTTTTTTTGTTTCAACCTATATACTGCAATATATATGTTGGAGTATATACATATTTTTTTGCAAAATTTTTGACGAACTTTGATTTTCCAATTCCCACTTAATTTTTTTCTTCGAAAGAAAAACCCACCCTATCAATAATTGAATTTCCTAATTTTTGAGAAAATCAAAGTTTTAGTATTGTAATCATATTTTTTTTGCAAAATTTTCAGTATTATTTTTTATTAAACTTTTTTGAGTTAGGAATTCCCACTTAAGCATCTTTTCAAGATGCACCCACTTTATCGGGAGGAGCTTCTACCTTCGAGATTGAGGGAAGGGGGAGGAAAAAACTGATTAATATTTTGCTGCTTCGCAGATTAATGCTCACAAATTATGCGACACGGAGAACTGGAATTTTGTTCGTACGAAAAAATTATCCAAATTTTTTTAATAGAGATAAAATTCAAATATTATTTTTGTTATGATTTTTAGAGATTGGTGTAAGGATAACTTATCCTTTAGGACGGGGAGGATTTCATCCGACTAAATATCTGTATTGCCTAGAATTTAGTCTAACTCAAAAAAGTTTTGAATTATTTTTCATATATATTAATAGAATAAATTGGCTTCATCCCAAATTAAATTTTTTTGTGAGATTTTGTTTGTAATTTACTTGCCCACCCAAATTGAGTCCCACCCTAATACCAAACAAAATCTC
>PFCY01000086.1:7592-11644 GCA_002763085.1 Candidatus Pacearchaeota archaeon CG10_big_fil_rev_8_21_14_0_10_32_14
CTTTTTAAAACCTGATTTCATCCATTCATGATGGAACATAATCCTAAAAAAGGAGAATCACATATTCCCTCAAAGAATGTAGCGGAACCTGTAAAGGTTACTCCTGTTGTTTCTGCTCCGATTTCAAGTTCGTCTCCAGAATCTGATACAATCAAAATAAAAGTTCCTCCTATTACAAAAAAGATAAGAGATAATCCTTGGATTTTGGCTACAGTGGTACTGGCTATATTAGTAGTAGTATTATTCATTACACGGAATGGTGGTGGAATGCCTGGTGGAAAATCTATCTCGCAACAAGATGCTGCTGATAATCTTTTAAATTTCTTAAATCAAGATGCGCCGGGACAATTTACTGTAGAAAATGTTTCAACTGAGTATGGTATGTATAAAGTTAATGTTAATTATCAAGGAAGAGTAGTTCCTTTATATGTCACTAAAGACGGTAAATTAGCTGGTTCTTTCCAAGAATTGGTCGCTCCAACTGGTGATGGCACGGATATACCTCCTGGAACGCCTGTGGATGTTTCTGAAGACGATGACGCTGTTGAAGGAAAAGCTAGCGCGCCCGTCACAATCATAGAATTCTCGGATTTCCAATGTCCATTCTGTGGAAAGTTTTATAGCGAAACTTATACTCAATTAAAGAAAGATTATATTGATACTGGAAAAGTTAGATTAGTCTTTAGAGATTTTCCTTTGAGTTTCCATCCTATGGCGCAACCTTCTGCTGAAGCAGCTGAATGTGTAAGAAATGCAGCTAAGACAAAAGGAAAGAATGCGGATGCAGAATATTTCAAATTCCATAATAAATTGTTCGAAAACCAAGATACTTTGAGTGAAGATAATTTAAAGAAATGGGCTAAAGAACAAGGATATGACATAACAACATGTTTATCATCTGGAAAGTTCAAAGATGAAGTTGCTAACGATGAAACTGAAGGTCAAACTGCTGGAGTCAGTGGAACACCTGCATTCTTCATCAATGGGCAGATTCTTGAGGGAGCTCAACCTTACGCTAATTTCAAGACTATGATTGATGCTGAATTGGCTGCTGCATAAAATTTTGTAAAAATAGAGCTAAATTTATATGGAAAAAAAAACCATTAATTCTTATTATGTACGTGCAGTAAGAGAAAAGCCGATTTATGATCAAACTATTGATGTAGGTGATTTTCCCTTGATACATTATGAGTTTCCAGTTCTTCCTCTTGAGGAAGCTAAACGTATTATCGATAAAACTTTATGCGAAGTCGGATTTAGATTTATAAGATTCGTTGATGGAGACCGTAATGGAGAAAATGAAGATACCATTAAATTTTCTGGATGTAGTTTGAGAAATTAGACTAGGCATTTCTTGAAATAATCTTTTAACTTTCAAGATAAGCAATTTCTTCATCAGAAAGTTTTAGTTCTTTTTTTATTGCCGGATTTGAGTTTATTATTTTTTCAATCACTGGGAATTCATGCATCGCTCTTTTTTCGCCGATGTGGACGTATTTTGCGTATTTTGAGCAAATGGTTTTTTTCTTTAGATTTTTTTGATTATTCATCCATATTGATAAAATCCGCGTTGGTCTTTTATATGAAGTGAAACCGACTCGAGGGACGGAACTATTTTTTGAAGATGATATTCCATAACTAAGAAATATATTTTCATAGACAAGAAATCTCCAGTATTGTTGTTTGTATATACGGCCTTTGAATAAATCTGCTTTACTCAGATAATCATATGCGCGGTATATTTCTTTTGGATGTTTGTATTCTTTTGGGATGTTCTCTTCTATCCAGAGAAGTATTTCGTCGAGCTGCATGTTAACTGAATCGTAAACTGATAATATTTCTGTGGAAGGCTTTTCTTTGAATACTCTTTTCAGCGCGCTGAAAATATCGACTTCTTTATTTCTTTCATCAATGTCTCTTGGGTTAGCGATAGAAGGATTATTTGAAATTGTTTGGATGTCATTAATGGCGGCACGAATGTCGCCTTTGGCTTTAATAGCGATTGAAGTGAGTATATCATTATAGATAAATGCATTTTCTTTTCTTAAAATCTGAATAAGGATGTCCTTGACGACTTTGTATTCAATCTCTTTTAATTGGACGATTTCGCATTTACTTCTCAATGAGGAGAATTTTTTGTCCCAAATGTCGTTGGCAGTTATGAAAATCGGATAAGTTGTCGAAGAGATCAAATCTAGAAGTTCAGATATTCCTCCTCGATCTTCGTAACCTGAAATTCCATCTACTTCATCAACTAAAATAATTTTTTTCTTTGAGCTTGAGAATAAAGATTGTTGTTCTATTGCTGGTTTCAGGGTCTCATCAAGTCTTTTTTTATCCCGGAGATCAGAAGCGTTAAGTTCAAATATTTCTGAATTAGATTCTATTGATGCAATATGCGCCAGCGTCGTCTTTCCTGTTCCCGGCGGACCATGGAGAATTATAGCATTCTTTTTTTTTGCCTTTTCGTTTGAGAAATTTTCAAGAAAATCCTGGATTTTTTTTACTGCTAGATCTTGACCCCTTAAGTCTTCAAATTTTTTTGGTCTATATTTTTCTGTCCAGGTTTGCATGTTCGTCGTATATTAGATTTAATGTCGTAATTATTCCCAAATACCATTTCATAGCTTCATCAAAATTTTCTGTTCTTTTTTTTCTTATTTTATTTTCAGAACAAAGTGCAACTAGATAATCAATCTTAATTTTATCTTCGTCGACAAAATCGAATCTTTCTATTGAGACGTTGTAATCGCCAATTTTTCTTTCATAACTCAATCCTGGAAGGTCATATTCTTTAAATTGCGAAAGATCAAAGTCATAATACGGAAAATGCGGACTTGAAACTAATGTCAATAATCTTTTATCTATTGTATTCATTTTATTTTCCTATTCCAGCTAAAACAAAACTTGCTAGAAGGGCTTGGAGCTGGATGAAAGTGTCGCTTCCTTCAGTAATCCGAAATTCAATCTCTCCCGTTTTTTCAATAAGTTTCATTTTAAGTTCAGGTTCAACTGGAAGATTCCAAACTTCTTTTTGAATTGATTTTATGACGTCCTGCCCTGATATAGATTGTTTTAACATTATGTCAAGTAATCTTTCTCTCGCTTGTTCAAAGTCGCCCGCGAGGGCGTAATCAAGAACTATTTTGATATCTTTTGGTTTTGTCGACGCTAAAATTGTTGACACTAAATCAGAAGTTATTGTTGGGGATATTGAGGCAGTTGACTGCAGGATATTAATGCATCTTCTACAATCTCCCTCACTTCCATCATAAATCGCTGTTATTGCATCATCGTTTATAGATAAGTTTTCTTTCTCCGCAATTTTTCTTATAACTCTGTCGACGTCTTTTTTTTCTAGGAGTTTGAATCTGAATATCGCGCAACGAGATTGGATAGGATCAATTATTTTACTCGAATAATTACATGACATAATAAAACGGCAAGTTCCAGAATAGTTTTCCATTGTTCGTCTTAATGCCTGCTGGGCTTCCTGTGTCAATGCGTCAGCTTCATCGAGGAAGATCACTTTAAATGGGACGCTACCTAAAGCTTTTGTTCGAGCGAAATTTTTTACTTTTTCTCGGATTATCTGTATTCCTCTTTCATCAGAGGCGTTGAGTTCAAGATAATTGTCCCGCCATGTGTTTTTGAAAAGTTGTTTCACTACGACTAGTGCAAGAGTCGATTTTCCTGTTCCGGCTGGTCCTGCAAAAAGTATATGAGGAATATTAAAAGAATTAACAAAACTTTCAACCCTTTTTACTATATCATTTTGACCAACAACTTCAGAGAAAGTCTGCGGTCGATATTTTTCAGTCCATATCTCACTTGACATTTTTGAATAAGATAAATTTGACTTATAAAGATTGTTGTATTAAGAATTATTTATCTATATTCTGGCAGGATGAATTGATGTCTATCCGGATTATCTTTAAGATCATCAATGGTTCTATAATTCAAATGAGAACTTTCCCATGGTTCTATTTTTACTCCAATATATTTTTGATAATCTTCAGGAATTGATCGTCCGTGTTCGACTCCTAATGCAA
>PFCY01000086.1:11686-11828 GCA_002763085.1 Candidatus Pacearchaeota archaeon CG10_big_fil_rev_8_21_14_0_10_32_14
TATTGCTAAATTCGTCTCTTACAACAGAAAGGATCATCAATGAATCTTCAAAGTCGTCAAAATCGCTATGACCTCCGTGCCTTAGGAGATCTCTTTCAACAAAAGCAACTAATGATCTAGTTTTCGTTCTTAAGTTACCCTG
>PFCY01000030.1 GCA_002763085.1 Candidatus Pacearchaeota archaeon CG10_big_fil_rev_8_21_14_0_10_32_14
GAATTCAAGCAGAATATGGGGAAATATTTACGTCCTTAACTTTAGATATACAAATTTAAGAAGATCAGCAGAAACATATAAAGATCCAACGGAGGGAAATAATCCGGGAGTTTGTTGTTCAATTCCAGGAGACACAACGAATTCTATTAAGTCAGAACAATATGATCTGTTAAAAGATTATTGTGGATGTGGAAAATTGATAGAAGATATCGAAGGGGGACCATTAAATTACAAATGTTGCTGGGTTGAAGATGATAGTGGCCCACCACCTTCATCGGGTGGACCAATGACTAGTCCTCCATCATTAGCCCCAGCTAAAAAAAAGCCTGCCCCAGTGGTTGTTAAAAAACAAAAGCAAGTCGTTACCCCAATTACCAAATCATGTGAAACTTGTTGTGATTGTATGGCATTCCATGAAGATGGTGGACAAGGCAATAAATGTTTGGAAGCGCAAGCCCTAACAATACTTTGCAGACAAAAATATTATCAATCACCCTATATGGGAAAGGGACCATATAAAGATGTATGTAATGTAGTAGAAGATTGTGGATATTATAAAGTAAAAATAAAGGGAAAAATTAAGATAAAATATGGTTGTCAGTATTCTGGATCTGATGATTCTTCTGGAAATTATAGACAATGCAAAAAAGGAAATATATCTCCTGTAAGTGTTTGTCAAAAGGTTAACGAACGAGGATTGCCATCACAGTCAAACTGTCCAGTATACGCAACTCAAAGAGTTCTAGATGATTCGTATTGCGAACCAGGAAGAAAAATATGCCCAATTCCTCCGACAGGTAAGTGTGGAAATTCTAAATACTATACTTGCATACTTAAAAGTGAAACATGCCCCAAGCTACCAAAATAATTCACTATTAACTCATCAGAAATTTTAATCTTCACATCCTCTCCAAAACTCTTATCCTCTCTTCAAGTGGCGGATGCGTACTGCCCCAATTCTTGAATGGATTTGCAAAAAACATATGTGCTGTCGCCTTAGGAATTTTATGATCTTTATTCGACGATTCGCCATGATCGTTTTGAATTTTTTTTAATGCTCCAATCAATCCTTGAGGATAACGAGTAAACTTTACCGCAGTAGCATCAGCCGCATATTCTCTCTTTCGAGAAATCGACATTTGGACAAGCCAAACAATTATAGGCGCAAGAATCGCGAGGACAATCCCTAAAACTAAAAAAACGACCCCCGCTTTACTATCATTATCTCCACTCTTAAACCATAAACTCCTTAAAAATATCTCGGAAAAAATTGAGATCATCCCGACCATCACCGCGACAACGGTCAGATATCTTATATCATAATTTCCGACGTGACCAAGTTCGTGCGCCAAAACTCCTTCAAGTTCTTTCTTATCAAGTTTTTTTAAAGCTCCGCTCGTCACACATAAAACTGCATGCTCTGGATCTCGTCCTGACGCAAAAGCGTTGATCATTTCATTTTCCATGACATAAAGTTTAGGTTTAGGAAGTCCAGATGCCACAGTCAACGCTTCAACTAGTCTTTCATATTGTCTTTCGTCAGGATTTGAAGAATTAATAGGACGAGCTCTAACTGAAGCAATCGCGATCTCAGCCGACTTATAATAACTAAACAAAACATAAATTATTGAAATAATTATAGAGATTATCATAATTATAAAAACGAAACCCTCCCCCATCGCCATGCCAATGACAAACCCCATTAAAAGGAACACCAAAAAGATGCATACGATTAAGAATAACGTTTTATATTTATTTTTAGAAATTTGATCTCTAAAATCAATTCGTCCATATTCTTCCATGATTCAATAATGAAACCTCCGTTCATATTCTTTGTGGTCAAGCCATTCAAGCACTAAACTGATGATTATTGCTTCTTCATTAACAATTGAATACATCAATCTCCAGCCCTTAGGCAGATCATACTTCCAAAGATTCTTTATTCCATATTTAACTTCATACTCTTTGGGAATTAGACGTTTAGGAATTTGAACCCCGCAAAATACATTTTCTTCTATATTTGTTAATGCTTGATTGATAAACTTGAATAATTGTTTATCCGACAGATCCCCATTTTCTAAAAGAAGAAATGATTCTTCAACATTCTTATTTGCAAATGTGGGAATAGAGTTGAGTTTCATTTCTTCCACCTCAAATCCTTCCTATTATAATATTTTCTAGCGAGCTGAGGATAATATATCCATCCGATTTTCCCAACTGAATCGACAGAAATCTTTCTTGAATAGATTAGATAATCAATAATGACAGAAAAGGTTTGATACATCATTTTTTTCGGCAAGTGTTCCCATAAAGCCCTTTTTCTATATTCACCATCGAACTTTTTTATAAAATCTTCTACCATTAAAACGGTATCAAGCCTTGGATATCTTGTAATATTCTTCGTCTCAAAAATATTCATATCTTTCATGTTATATCTATTGATACAACAGAGTATTTAAATTTTTCTTCTTATAGAAATTGATTTTAATAATTCCTCAATTTGTCTATTGCTATATTCGGGAGATTTAAAAACTTGGAGTAATATTTAAGTCTCCCGATATAGGTTTTTAAGATTTGGGATTTAAATGTCAAAGACCATCCCTCTCGGAAAAGGATTTATGACTCTGCAATTTTCAATTTTATCTTCCCGATTATAGACATCATGGACATGACCACAAAACTATAAATCGGAAAGCGGCGCGTATTTAGAAAAACTTTTATTTCCGACATGTCTGCCTATAATAATATCGGGATTGGTATTAGAAGGCGGAGTATGAGTGATCAATATTTTCTTTCTTACTTGAGATATTTCATCTATATGTAACGTTATAGCTTCTTCAAATTCCTCATCGTAAGGTTTCATATTTTTATATCCATACCCAAACAAGACTAGTCCATTTCTCTCAAATGTAGTTCCATGAATCGGAAAAGATTTCTTAGATTGGAAGCAATTGCAACAATTTCTTCGTAAGTTTCATAATTTCCATTTATGATTACAGGGTCTCTCTCCAAGGATTCTATATCGCAAGCGATTTTTCAAGACCGATTCCGGTTGCAAGAGAAAGATCCCCGCAAAATAAGATCAAATCAACGTCTCTTGACTTTTCTCTCAATTGTTCGATTTCATCATTAGGACCAGAGTGATAATCTGTAAAAGCTAATATTTTCATATATGTATTAATTAGCTGAAGTTTATTACTTTATTGGAAATTGAAAGTAGAATAAAGATACTCTCCATTCAATTCCTCCTCCCCACATAAATTCCCCCCTCACCCATATCCTATCTTTTTGCAAACACGACATCTTCAACATAATTGTCATATAAAGACGCTCGCGCGATTTCTTCATAACCGCAATATTTCAAAAAACTCATGACATCATTTCTATCACTTCGACAATCACATACAACGCCAACTTTTCCTTCTTTTTTACTTTCAGCTTCAGCTTGCCTGAACATAAACGGAGTAAAAAATCTACGTTGTAAACTAGGATGAACTCGCGCATTTTTTATCTCAGTAAATCCTTTCAGACTTTTATGATCCTGAAAAATTGTATTTCCTACAATCTGCTCATCACTAAAAGCGACAATCGCCCCTTTATTTCCATAAAGTAGTTCTTCCCTCGCAACGCCAACAGCCCAATCTTCAAAGTGCGGATAACCTAGAGGCTGAAGCAAAACAAAATCAATAAGTCCATCAATTTCTTTTTTGCTTTCGGCGTATCTAAACCTAAAATCAAATCCCATTTTCTTGAATATAAAAAGATATTTATAAGAATTTATGAGATAAATTTATTTTCTTAATACCAATGTGAGTTCTCCAAGACATGCCTGATCGTTCAAATCAAAATCTAATTTAGCGACATAAAGACTTCCTTCTTTCTTTAGTTTTCTAAGAGATAATACTCCATCAAAAGGATAAACTGGATTTGTCTCTCTTCTAAATGATTTATGTGAATCGGAGATAAACATATTTTCTTTTCTAAACTCCAGATACTGATCAAAACTCACATCATCAAAATCCTGCCATCGCTTATCTAATATCGCTTGTCCAAAAAATATATAAGACAATTGGTTTAAACATAATTGAGCCTCAACATCAGTCATATGATGCAATGCTTCCATATATTCTGTTTCTTTTAATTGAAATCTTCCTCGAATAATTGGAAATTCCATTTCAGCTAATATCAGATACTTATAATTTGGCTTGTACAACTCCAAAACTTTACTAATTAAATCACGATCAACTTCCATATTTTTCGATTAATTGATGAATATTTAATAATTTATGCGATATTAAGTAAAACCCAAATTTGGTATAAATATTATCTGGAAGGTTTATATCTATTAAAAAATTCGCCACCTTAGAATCTGTTAACGAAGAAATCCCGTTCTCCGTGTCGCAATTCTGAGCATAAATACTAGCGAATTTATGAGCTAATAAAACTAAAGTGAGATGTCAATATTAATTTTATCAAACAAATATTTATATAATTAGTTCTCTATATCACTCTATGAAAGACATTATCAATTTTTTGTTCGAAGTAGGGATTTTATCAAAAACTCCTAGAAGCGGATTTCATTTTTTAGGAAGCGGATCACAATCTGTAGCTGAACACAACAATAGAGTTTTATTTATAGGCTACACTTTAGCTTCATTAGAAAAAGATGTCGATATGTTAAAAGTTCTCAAAATGTGTTTATTCCACGACTTGACTGAATCAAGAATCTCTGACTTAAATTATGTCCATCAAAAATATATTCAAAAAGACGAAAAAAAAGCAGTCGAAGATCTGACTAAAAATTTACCTTTCGGAAAAGATATGAAAGAATTGATTGAAGAATATGAAAAAAGAGAGACTAAAGAATCTATTATTGCAAAAGACGCCGACAACATTGAATGGATACTCTCATTGAAAGAACAGATCGACATCGGAAACATCAGAGCTGAAAGTTGGATCATTCCTACAATTAAAAGACTCAAGACCACGGCTGCTCAAATAATCGCAGAAGAAATAATGAAAACAGATTCTAATGATTGGTGGTTCGCCGACAAAGACGATCAATGGTGGGTAAATCGAGGAAGAGAATAAAAAATTAGAAAACTATATAAATCTTTTAAAATTTGACAGAATATGGAAATAGAAGTAGTTTTAGAACCTCAGGAAGAAGGCGGTTTCACTGTATTTGTACCTTCCTTAAAAGGATGTATTTCTCAAGGAGAGACGAAGGAAGAGGCACTTTCAAATATAAAAGAAGCGATAGAATTATTTCTAGAAACAGGAGAAAACGAAATAATTATTTACAAAAATAAAGGAAACATAGAAATTTCAAACGTCTCCATTTAAAATGAAATTACCTCAAATTTCTGGAATCGAATTAGTTAAAAAATTAAGAGCTTTTGGTTTTGTTTTTGTCAGACAAAAAGGTTCACACATGCGACTTGAAAAAAATTCTCAAAATGAAACTATAAAAATCACCGTACCAAATCATCCAATTCTTAAAAAAGGAACTTTAAACAGAATAATCAAAGACGCTGGATTAACTCCAGAAGAAGTTTTTGGATAAATCGGGGGAAAGAGTAAAATGACATTCTGCGAACAGATATGGATTCCATTCATCAAAGTCTTTGCAACATTTATGGGTGTTGTAATGTCGTTGGGATATTATCCTCAGGCATACAAAATTTATAAAAACAAGTCTTCGAAAGACGTTTCAATTTTTGCTTTTCTAATATTTAGCCTAGGTACTTTAACATGGTTTCTTTACGGATTAACAATCGGAGACGTTCCAATAATCATCGGATTCATATTAGGAGTAATCGGATCATTCTTAGTTTTAATATTTGCGATAATGTTTAAGAAAAACAGATAAGCTTAGGCAAATCGGAAGAGAAAATAATCATCATATTTCTGTAAAGTCGTATCCATTTAAAATAATATCATTAAATTTATCCGTAACGAGAAATCATGACAAAGTCTGATTTCGAGTCATTAATAAGAACGAGTCTAGCGAGTTCCAAATTATTTCTTATTCTTATTTCTAATAAAAACAATTAAGTAATAAATGAATAAAACAATTAGTAAAATTGGAACAAAGAAATATAATACGAATAAAAAAGAGAGAAAGGATGAACTTGGACAATTTGCTCCCATTTTGCAGTACACTTGACCTGGATTGATAAAAGAAAAGTAAATCCATACAAAAAATTCAATAATTAATGTTATTATTGCAGAGATTCCCAATGCCTTTCCAACTTGTTTAAAATTATGTCTTAACTTCATTATAAAAAATATGATTAATCCAATAACAATGATCGTTGATAAGATAACAATATAAAACAATGAATTAAAATTACTTTGTGCTTCAATTATTGCCATTTTATCTTTTTCAAAATCTCCTTAAATTTATCTCATTTTTTTGTCCGATTCACTCGGCAAAAAAATTACAATCTTTTCTAAAATTCCCTTGGGATTTTCAATCACTCAAAATCAACTTTCACTACTTTTCTTTCAGCTTCAGCAATTTTAATATATTCTTTTTCTTTGAAACCGAATGTGTTCGCAAAGAAATTTCCAGGGAATGTCTTCCTCTTGTTCTCATATTCTAAAATTGAATCGTTATAGAATTGTCTTGAATAAGCGACTCTATCTTCAGTTGAAGCAAGCTCTCTTTGAAGTTCTAAGAAATTAGTATTTGCTTTAAGATCAGGATAATTTTCAGCTAGAGCAAAAATTGTTTTTAATGCTCCTTCAAGAACATTATTGGCTTTTACCTTTCCAGGCAGATCTTTAGCGCCCATCATTACCGTTCGTGCATCTGTCACAGCCTTTATCGCCGCTTTTTCATGTTTCATATATCCCTTTACGCTCTCAATTAAATTAGGAATCAAATCAGCTCTTCGCTTTAATTGAACATCTATTTGAGATAAAGAATTATCTATTCGATTAGAAAGCTTCGTGAACCGATTATAATAGTATACTACAATGATTACAGCAAACGCAATTACAGCAACAATCACCCATAGCAAGATATTCATAATTTATTTAATTTTTTAGAGTTTATAAATCTAATTATCCATGAGGCTCTGTTGAAAAAGTTATAATTTTTTTGTGTTAGACTATTGTTATGATAATTTAGTGTTTGAACAGGAGCGGGCGAGTGATTTTGTGATAAGGACGTAAGTGTGGGGTTATGAGAAGATGAGATCCTCCTCGTCCTAAAGGGCGGGGTATCTTTACGCTCGTATCGGACTAAATTTTATCACATATATTTCAAGATTATCAACATCTTATATAAAAAAATATTATTAAAAAAATTTGGATTAATTTATTCGTTCGAA
>PFCY01000089.1 GCA_002763085.1 Candidatus Pacearchaeota archaeon CG10_big_fil_rev_8_21_14_0_10_32_14
CTAAAATGCTTGAGGAAATGAATATAATCTCAAAGGGATATGCTTCTCAATTAGAGTCTCATAAAGAATTAAGAATAGACAATCAGTATTATCTAAAGAACAGAACTGTTGATATTGATGTTTCTTCATTGTGAGACTACATCCTATCGATTAAAACTAAAATTAACTCTATTACTCATAAAGAAGTAGAAGATATCAGGAAAAAATTAAAGGGTGTAGCAATAGTTTAGTTTCGTCTGTTTGCGTCGTCAAAAAAGAAATAACCTATTCGTCCGTCAAAAAGAAATAACCCCATCAACCCATCGTCCATCTAGTCTTTCCATCCGTTCCAATTAAGGGTGATTATTGATATTTTTGCTTTAAGGTTCATTCTCTTACTAACCTTAAAGCAATTTTAAATGTTTATATGTGGACTAACAATTATAAACTTAGATTTTTTTAATACTCTATGACCATAGCATTTAAAACGAAAGATAAAAATGGAAAGATTGTCCATTTGTCTAATGAAAGATTAAAACATATTCAAAGACACCCTTATATGGACGATCCTTTAGAAAATATAAAAATAACCTTAAATGAACCGACTACTATTATAAATAGCGAAGAAGATAAATCTATAAAGTATTTTTATAAAGAGTTTAAAAATAGGGATAAATTTGAGAGATATCTTTTTGTCTCAGTTAAATATTTAAATAATCATGGTTTTATTATAACATCGTTTTTTACAAATAGAATCGCATAAATAAAATGAAAGAAGAAATGAATATTTATTATGATGAAGAAGGCGACTTATTAGAGATAACGCTGGGAGATATATCCAACTGTTATTTTGATAACCTGGGTAACGGGATATTCAAAATTACTGATAAAGTTTCCAATGAAATAAAAGGTATAGCGGTCTCTAATTTTAAATCTCGATCCAAGGATCTTGATGAAATAAAGCTTTCATTACCATTTAAATTTAAGATAAGTGTTTAGTTTCTCGGCTTCTGTCGAATCGCTCGTCTATCGTCGTTCCAGTTAGTCATCGCCCCCAACAACCTCAAACTCAAAACTCTACTACGAACCTAACGTTTTAAGACGTCATCGTCCAAATCGTAATCGTCCCAAAACCAAACAATCTCTACGACGAACGAAAACACATTTATGACTCTTCAGGTTTTTTAACCGAAATCTTTAAATTCTCGACTGCTTTATGTTTTTCATGGAAGAAAGACTATCGGTAAATATTCTCGTAAGAGAAGAAGAAATGGAAGGTAAAAAGGTTTTTGTAGTTAATAACAATGAAACAGGCGTAGCCGACTTTGGAGATACTCTTGATAAAGCAGTAGATAATTTCAGAAAATCTCTCACTATGTATTTAGATGCTTATCCTGAAAAGAGAAAGACTTTAGTTGAGCAAGAAGAAACAGTTTTGGTATCACAGATATTGCTCTAATTCTTCTTTATTAATTTCTAATTGCCTTATGATATTGTTATAAATCCATACTGCTAGAATATCTCTATGGGTTGGCACATTTGTCGATTTCTTATTTTTAGGATTTTCAACAATTACGCCATTATCCGTTTGTCTTACTAAAATACACCCCATTTTCTATAATGCTTTCACAACTTTTATTGCCTTAAGATTTCGTCTACTCATCTTTATATTAGTTTTCAAATACAACTCCATTTAAATATATTCTTAAAAATTGTCTCGTCTCCAAACCCCAAACTCTCCAAACATCTCAATAACGAATAACCTCAACGTCGTCACTGTCCGTCAAAAAATAAATAACCCCATCAACCCATCGTCCATCTAGTCTTTCCATCCTAAAGCAATTTTAAATAATTATATTGTTGGGAAAACGGAAACGAAAATTTTAAATTCTTAAGTCCTCCCTTTAATTTATGGAAATGATATCTATTCCAAAAAACTAATACGAAAGACTAAAAATGATAGAAATGAAAGTTGCTCAAATTGATTTAAAATTAGTTGAGTAAATATCAAAAAGTCTTGAAGACGTAAAAGCAGGTAAAATTCACTTCAAATAAACAACTTCAGCAATATTTTTAAATGCTTTATCTCCTGTAACAAATTTTAAATTATTTCCAAGAGCCATACAATATCCAAGACAATCTGCATAAGACATATTTAACTTCTTGTCTTTTAATTTGAAACTTGATGCTGAAAAAACATACGAGTCTTTAATAGGAAGCAGGAGATCTTTAAATTGAAAAAAATATTTTTTTGCAATCTCTTCATTATGGTCTCTCAATAATGCATAATATAATTCATAAAGATTGAAAAGAGAGGTGTATAACTTTTCACTTGAAATATTTTTATAGTGGGAATTACCTTTAATTATCTCAATTAAAGCATATGTGTCAAGAAAATAAGATACCATTATTTTTCGTTTTTTCTAATCTCATCTTTAAACTTCTGAGAATTAATCTTCCAATATTTAAGAGAACCATATATCTCTTTAACGCTTGATTTTTTTTCTATTTCTACTAAAACTTCCTCTCCATCTTTCAAGTTTTTTTCTTTTAAAGATTCAGACGGAATTACTATCCCATATGAATTACCCCATTTTCTTACCTTAGTTTGAATTGTCATAGAATTATACGTCATGTCTAATTTATAAATATTTGGTTTTTCGTTCCTGCCTCTATAATAATAGTTGACCGTCCATCCCAACCCCGCATCCATTTTCACTCCTCAACACAACCTTCATCACTGCAAAAGAATTTTAAATGATTGATTATCTCAAAATTTCCTGCCTTATCAAGGACAGTGATTTTTAAATCGTGATCTCCTTCCGCGAAATTCATTGTTTTCTTACAGCTGTATAGATTAAGTTTTCTACACAAATTTTTCTGTCTGCTGTCTCCCCCATTATCCTCGAGTATTATTTCCTTAAAGTTCTTCTCTTTTATTTCAAAACTGAATGTTATCTTCCTTCCTTGTGTAAAATATTCGTATGATTTTATTTCAGGTTTTGTATTATCAACATCAAGCATGTATTTTTTTGATATGGCGACATTACCTGAATGATCAATTATCTTAAAATGATAAACAATTTGCATTCCGTCAAACTCACTTAAATTGACCCATTTTGTGCAAAGCTTTCCTCTCTGGCTTTCATCACAATCATTCTCTAAATCTAAAGATATGGATTTCATATCATTATAGATTCCATATCTCAAAATTACCTCTTTAGTAAACTCTTCATTGAATTCGACGCTAAATTCTCCATTTGAAAATCCTTTTCTCGGCAGAGTTTTTGTTATTTTTGCTTTTTTACTATCTATGATCACATGGAATGTGTTCTCATCAATTTTCTCACCACCCATCCACGCTTGAATCTGCACAAAGTGATATCCCTCTTTTAAATCGTAAGGAGAATTATAACTATCACATCCATAGCACAAAACTTTTGATCTAATTCCTCCCTCACCGTTATCAATTATGATTAACTCATCTGCATTTTCATTTAGTTTAATAGATAATGGAAATGTTGATTGATAATGATGTCTAGAAGGTTCAATAATTTGAATAGAACTATTTATCATATCATGATGTCCCTCCATAGAACCCATAACACTGCTTAACATAACAACTTGTAGGACAATTACCAAAATAGAAACTACTACCACTCTCTTTTCCATAATATGTATATTACAAAGCATACATCTCTTTATATTATTATGTATAATCTATAATATTTGTCGTCGTAAAATTCATCAAAATCAAGTAGTGAAATTCTTATCTTATCTTTCCGGTGGAGGTTTACTACACATAACATTTAAATATACTCGTGTATACAACCGTATATGGAAACAACAATTAGATTAAATCCCAGAACTAAAGGAGAACTCGATCAATTTAGACAACATAAAAATGAAAGTTATGATGAATTAGTCAGAAAACTCATTCATCTTGCAAAGCTCACTGAAAAAGAACCAAAACTAAGTCAAAAAACAATTCTCGAAATAAAAGAAGCAAGACAAAAAGTTAAGAAAGGCGATTTCTATACTGAAGAAGAAGCGAAGAAAATTCTTGGTGTCTAATATGTATAAACTAATTTTGGAGAAAAAAGCGACAGATAGTCTCAATAAATTAGAATATCAGATAAGGAAAAGAATTTGGAATAAATTACAGGAATCTAAAGATGATCCATTTCGGTTTTTTGAGAAACTCGTTGAAGACGATAGCTTCAAGTTAAGAGTTGGCGACTATCGAGTTATAGCAGATATCTTTAGAGATAAAGAAGTTATTATAGTCTTAAAAGTTGGACATAGAAAAAATATTTATGAAAGGTAAAAAGTCTCAGTTTTTATACCTTCTAGATTTTATATCTCTTTCCTCCATCACATTTTTAATCCATCAATACTTTGACTTTTTATGAACAAAAAACTCAAATCATTTCTCAGTATTTCTCTGTTAATCATAATTATTTTAATGGCAGCCTATTATGTCTATTCTAATTATCATGAATTTTCTTCAATTAAATTAGTAAATCCTATATTCATACTCTTTATCGCAATTCTTTTCTTATTCGCCTACATTTTCGTTTCTCTTCAAACAATTTATCTATTAAGACCTCTAAAAGTGAATTTGAAATTTTTTGAAGCCTATACTTTATCCATGATGACTGGATTTTATAATTTAATAACCCCGTTTAGGGGTGGAATGGCAGCCCGCGCGGTATATTTAAAGAAAAAACATAATTTTTCTTACTCCGATTTTTTCGCGACTCTTTCAGCATCCTACATAATCACTTTTTTTGTAGCCGGTCTTATCGGACTTATTGCATCATATCTTGTCTATGCTCAAGAAGGAAGTTATAATCTTGTGTTAATCGGAATTTTTATTGTTATTTTTTTAGGGATGATTTTTTTGATGATCCTTCCGGACTTTTCAAAGACCAAATATGCTTCCTCAATCTCTAAAAGACCTCTTTTGCAAAAATTTCTTAGGATAATAAATGCTTGGCACGAAATAAAACACAATAAAAGAATAATTTCTTTAATTTTTATTGCCACAACAATTCAGCTCATTATCGCTACAGTTTCTCTTATTATCTCATTTAGTATTTTTGGCTGGCAAATTTCTTTCGCCGACGCGCTTCTTATTTCATGTATCGGAAGTGCCGGAATACTTATATCAATAACTCCTGCCGGGTTGGGAATTCAAGAATCAATAACGATCTTCACGGCTCTCGCTTTAGGAATATCCCCCAGCCAAACAATTCCAGTTTCTATTCTCGGAAGACTCATATCAACGGTCATACTTTTCATATTAGGACCGTTATGCTCCTATTATCTGCTTAAAAGAAAAAGTAAATCTGCCTAAAAGGATACTTTTTTAAGAGGCGTCACTTTGGATTTTAATGGACAAATTACCCGTAAAAGATATAGTTAAAGAATCATTTTGGCAGTTGCTTGCCGTTTATTCTTTTTTAATTTTAATTGTAGCTCTCGGATTTTTTTCAAAATATTCAATATACTTTAACGCATTAGCATTGATTGTTGCAATTCTGGGAGTATTTTATTTTTCGTCATCAACAAAAGAATCTTCTTCCCACCCCATTTTTAGAAAAAACATTTTTTATCTTCTTTTCTCTTTAAGCATTTTATTTATTCTGTCTTTCAGGCTCATTCCTTATCTTTACAACGGATATAAAATTCCTCTTGGATACGACGCAGGAATTTACAAATACGCAATTGAGCATGGCTTAACAAATCTAGACTTATGGGTGAGAGCAGGAGTCGAACCGGGATTTCTCTATTTCATGACCTTCCTTAATTCAGCTCTCAATATTCCGTCGCAATTTCTCTTGACTTACGGATTCATTTTTTGTATTCTTTGTTTAGGACTTTCAATTTATTATTTCACAAAAACTTATTTTAATGACAAAGAAATTGCTTTAATATCAATTTTAATTTATTCAATTTCCCTCGTCCAGTTCAAAGTCTTCACATTTTTATATTACAAGAATATCATCGCACTTTCTTTCACACTGCTTGCATTTACATTTTTACTTAAGAATAAACTTTGGGTTTTCTCTTTATTCGGAATATTAGTCGGAATTTTCCATCGGCCGTCATTTTACATATTTGGGATATCCTATCTAGCCTTTGCTATAATCTCTCCATACAAAAATAAAAAATATGATTTCAAGATTTTATCAAAATATGTTCTTCATGGAAGTCTTATTCTTGCAATCTCAATGTTATTTTTTATTGGAACATTTTCTCCAGCAATTACAAATTTAATTTATCCCGTTGTCAACTCTTTCGTTCAGACCGGATCGTCCCCCGGAACGTTCATTGATTTCTTTGATTATCAATTTTCAATATTATTTTATCTCCCTCTTTCATTAATAGGATTTTTATTTTATATAACACAAAAAAAATATTCTCTATCAAAAGATTTATTTTTCTTTTATACAGTTTTCCTGATTTCAATTGTATACTTTCGCCTGTTCTTCTTCAATCGTTACCTCATCTTCCTGGATATATCAATGATAATCTTCGCTTCATACGGTGCTTATATCCTCCTAAAAGAAAAAAGTAAAGTCGGTTTCATCATAATCACAATCCTTCTTATTTCTGGAATCATCCTATCCTTTAATGCTTCTATGGATTCCCGACCGACAATCCCAAATTCGATTTACAATTCAATTACTTCTATAGATCTATCAAATGAAAATAACGCTTATCTTATAAGCATCTCAAGTGAATTCACCCCCTATCTACAAGGTTACATCCAAAGTTCAAAAACAACTAAAATAATTGCTCCGGGAATGTTTGATTATGACGCCTTAAACTCCCGACCTAAGTGGGAAAAGTTCTGGGCAGACCTGAATGCCTCCGAATTTAAAGAAACATATGGGGACGATTCTTCAATATTCTTATACTATCCAAGACACATGAATAATTCATGCTACACAAGTATAGAAAACGTATTAAACCTCTATAAATGGATTTGTTAATAATATGGCAGAAAAAAAACTCTATTCTAGAGATAATTGGCAGTCTCAGTTTCAGAGTTGGAAAACCCACAAATCACTCGAATCTTCATCGCACAAAGCCTCTCCGGATCAAATAAAAAAAGATATCACAGATATTTTTCAAACAACTCTTTTCCCCTCTAGTGCTGTCAAATCAAAATTCCCAACTTCATCTTCATCTATCGCAAAAAAACAAAAACCCTCAAAAAGTATTTTCTCCCTCAGAATACTCATTATTTTGATTGCCTTAGCGATTGTAGGTTATGTTGTATATTCTAATTTTATCGCTCACCACGAATTTGAGTACTACTATGATATTGGAAGTGGCGATGACGCATCAAAAAATTATCTTG
>PFCY01000059.1 GCA_002763085.1 Candidatus Pacearchaeota archaeon CG10_big_fil_rev_8_21_14_0_10_32_14
GTTTAATGAGAAGAGATATAGTCATGGAATTAAGGATTATCCTGCTAATCTGTATGTTAAGATTTAAGGTTTACTTAACATTTGCTGTTAAGTCTACTTACCAATTGCACATAAATGTCATTTGTGAGATTCCTATTTATTTTAAAAGTTATCGTCTTAATTTGTCCGTTTCGAAGAAATCCAAGCAAAGCAGGATTTCTGGGCATTAAATCTGCGAAGTAGCTAATGTAATGTTAAATGGTTTACTTAACATTTGCTCTTAATAAATTCAAAAAACTAAAACCATTTCTTAAGAGCTTCCTGCTTTTCAAGTTCTTTTCCAAAAACACTATCAATATATCGTTTAGTCAATTCTAAACTTTGTTTTATGTATGGACTTAGATTATACTTCTCTGCTAATTCTAACGCCGGATCAAGATATTTTTTTATTCCCCCCTCGTGGATTGTAAAAATTATTTTTCCTCCACATGCAGGGCAAACTCCAGTTAGAGGTGGCCTCCTTATCGACTCGTTGCAAGCAACACATCTAAATTGTTGCATAGAAAATTTTCTAAGATTACCTCTCATATCTCTAATAAAATGCCTTTCAATTATTAGTTTAGCAGTATCACTGGTATCTACTGCCCTTATTTTTTCGACGAGTCGCATTTGATGATCGACCTTTTCCCGCATCGTTGCAAATTTTTTATAACTTGAACACAAAACCCCTTCATTAAAATCATCCGTATCGTGTGTAAATCCTATATCGACAAACGGATCCTTTCCATCCCTCAAACATTTTTTCACAGTGTAAATATTTACCTCAGAAGAATGGACTCTTTTTTCTGCGAGCTGATAAAGTTCGAGTGGATACTTCATCGTCATTTCTAGATCAAGTATTTGATCATCAACTTCTCCAGCATCTATTCTTCCATTTAAAACTAATGGCGCATCTTGAGTGCCTCCTCTGTGGTTCGGCAAAAAACTTAATGAAAAATTGAGCAATACATCAAGTAACAGCATGATTGCCATTTCATCTCCATCACAATCTCTTCTTATTGCTGCATGCATGTAAGGCGAAGCCATTCCTCCCTGAGTATTTGAAAAACCAATAAATCGGCAGATTACCCCCGCACAATTATGAGGTGCCATACAAACCCCCAGCATGCCGATCAGATCTTCTTTAGTCTTTACATTATAAAATGGAGGCAGATGATAATATCTTTCAAGAAGTGCATCAATAAATTTTGCAACATTTAAAAAAACAGTGTCCGCCCTCTCATCGGGACTATCTGGACAACAAGGTAGAATAATATCATGGGGCATCAATTCCAATATCTGATTATCATTTTCCAAAGGATGGTTATGAATATCGACAGTATATCCAAGAGAGACAAGTTTTTCTACGCTTGCTGAAATTTCTTTTGGTTTGAAATGAGTTAGGGGCAATTCGGTTACATCATACCTTATGGTCCCATCCTTATTTACTTGAAGATTAAAATGCGATCTTAAAATTCCTTTAGCTAAATTCTCTATCACATGATCTGCAGAAGAAGTCCCCCTTATCCCCTTTATTAAAATAGGAAGTTCATTCGGATTTAGCTTTAAATGATTTATCGCCGATTCCATATAATGATTGATATCTAATTCTTTATAGGAATATTTTACCCCTTCATTATGTTCACTACATAATCCAAAATATTTTTGTTTGCATTCGGGACAATAAAACATTTGTTCGCTTTTTTGTTTGCATATTTCGCAAGTCGCATAAATCGTTTCTTTTTTGCATTGCGAACAATAAAACAATGGGAAACTGCTTTTAACTCCCCCAAATTCGCATGCGGCCTGAATACTTCTGAGTCTTCCTCCTTCACTTCCAACGGGAAAAAGCACATGAGGAGAGCCCACAAGCTTTCTTAATTTAGCTTTCTCGGGTCGGCCCATCCGCGTTCCAATAAAATCTCCTGCCAAGTCTTTAATTTTATATTGTGATAAGACATTCACTAGTTCAATGATAGTCATATCTTTATTGATGACGAGATTCTCGACCGCCCCCTTCATCATCAACTCCTCATTATCTAAAATTCCCCCCTCAATTCCCAAATTTGCTAATAATGCTTTACTTCTCTCTTCATTTATCACTACATTTTCTATGGTGACTTTATGTTCAACTCCTAATAGTTCGAGAGCCCGTTTTCCAAGAACAAACTTTTCCTCCTCAGGTTTAGTGAAGGGTAAAATAATTTTATGCCCCCTTATTACTGATTTTTTCAACCAATCCATAAGCCCTATAAACTCTTCAACTGAAATTTGCGTCCAGTAAAAAATAAATTTTGGATGAAGAGGGAGTTCATACTTCTTTGACAACGCGCACGCTTCCTCGAAGGAGATATCCGACGGATTTATCTCTCTCGCTTTATCCTTACTCGCTTCTTCAAGTTCTAAGTGCCACCACTCTTCAACATAACCGGGATTAATTAGAACCGAATTTCTATTTGCAACATCTGAGTATGGAAAAAGGATGTCCCCCAAATAGATTATCTCATCTATATCCGGATATAATTTTCTGGCTTCATCAAAATTACTTAACTTGACTACACTGCCATTATTCAGTTTTACTATCGGGCCCTCAAGAGAATCGCAAGAAGAGATGGCGCATCCCTTTGTAGGTTTTTCTATTTTTAACTGAGTTCCTATCGCAATAAAATCATCCGTAACTGCCATTGTTGCAGGATGTAAACTCGCAGCACTGAATCCCGAACTTCTCGCTCTGCCGTACCTAAATCTAAATCCCCCACTTCTCGATGGATGGCCGAATATTGGACGGCCCGCGACCAAATCTTTTATATACGTCGGAGAAGAATCACTCCCACTTACTTTTTTTCTTTTATCATGAATTTTTATATACTCTTCTAAAAAATCAAAACCAGAAGTTTTTATTCCATTTTTCTTTGCGCCATTAAGGAGTCTGAATCCTTTAGCGGCTTTTTGAGCAAGCCCCTCTGAAAAAATTAAGCACATCCCCCCTCTAATAAAATTAGTATCTACTCTTTCAAGATTTTTATGATTCGAAACTTCCAATTTTTCTGTTGGCTCGCCAGCTATTTGAAATGGAAGATTTTTTGCGAGAAATAAAATTTCTTCTTCAGTAGGCATATATTGTAAATTTGTGATTCGCTCATGGTAATCTTGATTTTCAGAGACATATCGTTTTATTTCATCTTCCGTCGGATCGTATTTTGCATACCCAAATAATTCTCTCAAATAATCAATAAGCATTAAAACTACGCAACTCGCCGTTGTTCCCGCACTTCTTATTGGTCCAGAAAAATAAGCCATAAAATATTCTTTGCCTTCTCGAGTCTTACCTAGTTTTATTTGAGTGAATCCTTCTATAGGACTAGATACAACTCCAAGTGTTGAATACGAAAACCCGACTCTTATCCCTGCATCAATTGCTTCAAGAACCGAATTAAACTTGCAAAATTTTTGCTTTGCAACTTCTTCTGCGATTTTAAATGAAACAGTTGTATCAAGTTTTCCATACTCTTCTTCAAGTTCTAATATTCTTTTATCAATTCCAGATCCATTCATCTGAGGATAAATTGTCGCAATGAGTCCCACCACTTTTTCTGCCAAACTTCTTGCTAAAGGAATTTCAACTTTATCTTTTGGATCCAACCCCAAAGCTCTTGCCTGATTTGCAATATCATAATTTAAGGTGATTCCCTTTTCTAATTCTATAAAATAATTTTGAGTTTTTTCAGATTGCATTTTAATTCAATTTAACTTTAGAATTTATTTACTCAAAGTCTAATATCTTAACCTCCCTAGTTTTCATATTGAACATTGGAACTTTACAAAAATCAGGTTTATTTCCAGTTTTCTCTTGAAATGCCGTCAGTGACTCCCAACACGAACTTGAGATAACTAAAACATTATTATAATAAGTCACTCCACTTTTATGGGTGTGGCCCGATAAAAATATGTCTGGAACTTTTCTTATAAACAATGAATCCTCCACACTTGGAAAATACAGTGTCGAGCTATGCGTCGGTGCTAGATGCCGATTCTTGAGAAGATAACTCATAATCTTTTCAGGAGTATGAACCGCCTTTTCTTGCATAAGACGGGGGATAGTATTTGCATAATGATGATAACTATACCCATGATAAGTCAGAACATCAAAACCGCTAAAAGCTAATTCTTTGCTTCTTTTCTCTCCAATGTTTACTAAAGCAGGATTTCCAGTCAATACCACATTTTTTAATTCATAAAGAGGCCAAGCAAATTTCTCGTCGAGAAGAGGTTGGGGCTCCATTATTCTTAAGGCATCATGATTTCCTGGAGAGACGATTATGGTGATATCTTCCCTTATTTTTTTTAGAAGCTCTGCGGCCTTCACATATTGCTCCTCCACATCTGCGATAAGCAATTCATGTTCTTGTCCAGGATAAATTCCGACTCCGGCAACGATATCTCCGACAAGAAATAGATATTTTATTTTATCGACTTCTTCACTTTTTGCTCCGGGAAGCCTTCCATTTAGATAATGAATAAACTTCATAAAATTATTTTCTAAAAATTTATCTATCCCGACATGGATATCTCCAGTAAAAAGGGCATATTCTTCAACAGGGGATTTTTTCCTTTCAGCGAGATTTGAATCCGGAAAATAAATTTCATTCACAAATAATATCTCTTTACTCCCCGTCCCTTTGACTGCAATCACCGAGTCAAGTGCAATATCTTCTGCTTTCTTAAATAAATCCGGCTTATTTGCATTTACTATCACAGTTATTTTTCCAGTCAAGTCTTCAAGTTCTATCAATAAATTTTTATTTTTAGTTATTTTCTTTCCATTCACAAGTCCGACAATAGAAATATTTTTATTATTTCCAGATATTTTATTTATTGAAGATAAATTTTCTAACTCTCCCCGCTCTTTAAACAGATTGCTCATCTCACTATATCTATTTCTATAATGTTTAACAAAATCCGCTACTTCTATCTTTTTGCTTGATGTAGGGTCCATTGAAAGTATCTTCACTCCAGACAGATTTAACTCCCCGACATCCCGCACATTTAACGGGGGTTTGATCTCTCTGACCCGCCCCTTCACGATATTTCTAACTTCTTCCTCATTTATCTCTCTAGAAATTTCTATATTGATTCCAAGTTTGATTTTGAGTTTTTCGACCTGAGTTTTATTTTCTCCAGGTAAATTAAATAAGATTTGATTTAGCTTTTCTTTATTTTGATCGAATACGCTTCTGGTTATGACCCTTTTTTGAGCAAACGCTCCAATTTTTTCGATAATTAACTTTCCAGTTTCAGTATCTATCCCATTGGATTCATTGAGTAAATCTAAAACTTCTTTATCAAGTAAAAATCCCTTCTCTATGCAAAATTTTAATATTTCTTTAGCGGCCATAAATATAATTAGTCATAATTAAACGAACTTCTGATATTCTCTTTTGCTTTTCCCAATATTTTATTTGGTATTATAAGTTTTATCTCCCTCATTCTCCCATGCCTGCCTTTAGAAATTACCCTCACATTGATTATTCCGAGCATATCCATCTCTTGAATAATGTCCCCGACTCTTCTTTGAGTTAAAATATCCACGTTATGTCTCTCACAGAACTGAGCATAATGGTTGTAAACGTCGCCCGTAAAAAAACTCGTCCTGTTCGTTCCATCAAGTTTTTTTTGTTTCTCTCCTCCCTCATTAAGTTCAATTATTGAATTAAGAACAATTTTGAATTGTCTTGGTCCTGCAGTTATAACATCTAAAATTTTATCTCTTTCAATTTTATCGTTTGCCTCGTCGATATGGGACTCGCTGATTTTTGTGCGGCCATCTCTTTCTGCAAGTTCTCCCGCAACCCTCATCAAGTCAAGTGCCCTTCTCGCATCTCCATCAACCTTTGCGGCAAATGCCGCACACTTTGCAATGATCATATTATCTATCACATTGTCCTTAAATGCTTCCTTAGCCCTCTCCTCGAGGATATCTTTTAATTGAATGGCATTATAAGGCGGAAAAACAATCTCTTCTTCAGATAGAGAACTTTTTACTCTTGGGTTCACATCATTGAGAAACCGGGTATCATTACTTATTCCCACGACGCTTATTTTTGTCCTTGTTAATTCTGCATTAAGCCTTGTTAAATTATATAAAAAATCATCCGAGATTTTTTTGACTAACTCATCAATTTCATCTAGAATAAGGATTATCAATTGTTCCTCTGAATCAACAATCTCCACAAATTTTTTATAAACTGTATCTGTAGGCAAGCCGGTTTCAGGAACTTTCTCATTAAAATGACTTATGAGTTTAGCCAAAATTCTATATTCCGTTTCTGCAACCTTTCCTATTTTACAATTAACATAAATGATATTAAGTTTTCTCTCCGTATTTTTTTTAGCCCTTCGGAGTAATTCATCCTTTACATAGTGAATACTCAATGTCTTGCCCGTCCCAGTCATACCATACAAAAACAGATTGCTCGGTCGCTCACCCCTTAAAACCGGTGCGAGAATTGATGCAATCTGATTTATTTGTTCCTCCCTATGAAGGATTATATTGGGAGAATACCTATTTTGTAATATATCTTTATTCTTAAATATTGGATTTTTATCAAAAGAATCGAAAATCGCGTTAATTTGTTCCTTCATATTTTTCTACCTCCATTTGACCTCAATTTCAAATGGAAATCATAAGTTTTGTTAGTTTGTAGTCGGAAAAAATTGAACTGAGTTTAAAAACAATTATAACTACTCAAAAGTAAGTTACCTCCATTTCGCATGGAAACAATCTTTTTTCATAACATCTCAATTAAAATGATGACTAAGCCCCACCCCCTGATTTCCACTCCCCGATTTATAGGGGGGCAGAGGTATGGAAGGATGGAGAGCAGAGGTATGGAAGGATGGAGAGCAGAGGTATGGAAGGATGGAGAGCAGAGGTATGAAAGGATGGAGAGCAGAGGTATGAAAGGATGGGTCTACAGAAGGAAAATCATATAAAAAATATATTCTATAAATTTAAGAGATATTGTTAGATACTGCTTCATCCCATATTACAAAAATTAATTTATTTATAATAGAGATTTTATTTGGTATTA
>PFCY01000045.1:0-472 GCA_002763085.1 Candidatus Pacearchaeota archaeon CG10_big_fil_rev_8_21_14_0_10_32_14
AATAAGGATTATCACCGTTTTTCCTTCCATTTTAAAGTTAGATAAAATGGGCTTATATAATTTATTGTAAGATTTAGTTTGGTTTAAAGTCATGAGACTCGAAGTGTGGGCGTGGGTCACATCTCATTTTATCGTTTATTTTTGGTTTTCAAATTCCCACTAAATTTCTTTCTTCGAAAGAAAAACTCTACTCGTGATCTCTACTCGTGTTCACAACTTGAAATTATCTTTAATTTGTTGAAATGTTTTGCAGTTTTTTGTGTCAGAGGATTTCCCACTTGATTCGAGGTTTTCAACCTCGATACCCACCCAAACGGAAACACTGAATTACCTAATGTTAGTCTGACACAAAATATTTATTTTTTCCAACAAGCAGTTACATTAAATTTGTCCAGTCATAAATCCTCGCGCCACTTCCCCCCTACTCCCTCAACACGAAATCTCCTGCCTCATTTTCACTGAATTTCCTAGC
>PFCY01000045.1:559-7409 GCA_002763085.1 Candidatus Pacearchaeota archaeon CG10_big_fil_rev_8_21_14_0_10_32_14
GCGTTTGAAAAGGTTAAAGAGGCAAATTTAGTGAGAGGAAAGTTTGTAGAGAAAGAAAATCTCCATCTCACTTTAAAGTTCTTTGGAGAGCTTACTAACGATCAGGTGAAAAAAGTTGAGGATGCACTTGCAAAAATAAACTTTTCTTCTTTTGATTGTGAAGTTGGCGAAGTTGGAGTTTTTCCTCATCCTAACCATCCAAAGGTAGTTTGGGTCAGCTTAAAATCAGATTCAGATGAATTCAAAACTCTTTATGAAAGTATAGATAAATCAACAAAGAAGATGGGATTTGCAGAAAGTGAAGATAAATTCGAATCTCATGTAACGACCTTAAGACTATATGTCGTCAAAAGCAAAGAAATGTTTGATAAGAAACTAAGTGAGATACATTTCAAGAATATAATTTTTAAGATAGACAGTTTTTCTTTGATAAAATCCGAGCTGACAAATCAGGGCCCGATATATAAAACTTTAAAAAAATTTTCTTTAAAAAATTAAAAATATACCCTAGAAAGTATTCCAAGCTTTATAAAACTGCTGAGCTCAAAAGAATATATCCATCTTTCATATAATATATAAGCGCTTTTTTGTTTTATAGATTTTAATGGAAGATAGAGAAAAGATATATCCTATATCCCTTAAAAATCTGGTTGATGAAACTAATAGCATTCTCGGACTTTATCCCGATAAGAAAGTGGTAATCCTTTGTGAAGAAGGAGATTCAAGGCAAGCGCAATTGACTGATGAATTAGATAAATTATTCAGAGATTATAATGTCAGTTATGATAGTGTACCTAAAGAATATAATCGAACTTATGTAATTCAACTCAGAAAAATAAAGTTTTGAGGTCAACAAATACTATTCACCAGGCTCTGTAGAAAATCTTTTTTCTTGGAATTTTTTGTGTCAGTAATCGCCCACTAGACTCCTTTCTTCGAAAGAAAACCCAACTCACGACCTCGTTTTCTTCTATTCACTTGCCCCGAACGCGAAATCGCTCGCCCTCTTTTGTGCTTTGAGTTTTCAAGAAGTTAGTCTAACACAAAAAATTCATGCTTTTTCAACAGATCCTATCCGTCGATGATCTTTTTGAATGACTCTGCTTTTTTTCCCAAGATCTCTTCAAGGTCTTCTTTTGAAGCATTAAAAATTGTGGTGAGAGTTTTAAATTTTTTTAAAAGTTTTTTTGCTGATTTTGGTCCAATACCCGGGAATCCCTCAAGAATATATTGTCTTTGTTCTTTTGGCGAGAGAAATTTTTTATTTGCCCTTATCGAAGATTCCACGTCTTTTTTCTTTGCAAGCAATTCAATATATCTTGCGGAATCCTCATAGTTTTGAGAAAAAATAATCGGAACGCTATATCTCAATGAAATGGAGAGCAAAAATCCTCTGATAGCATTTGGATGGACTCCTTCCGGCGATGCGGAGTACTCATCATTAGACTGGTATAATTCTTTATGCTCTAAACCTTCTATGAGCAAAAGTTTTTTTGGGTATTGCTGAAGCTCTTCGAGTTGGCGAAATAATCTTTTATTTATCATAGAAGTGAGGAAATCGTCGACGGTTTTTCTTTCAATTGCAACTTCATTAACAATAAAGTCGGCAACTTTCAATTCTTTGAACTCTACATCTATTCCCAGTGAGATCAGTTCTGATGCAACCAAAGAATTCCTTTCCCTGTAATCTGCAATTATTTTTGGGCGATCAACTATTTTGAAATTCCGTTTTTCTTTTTTTTCAAATATGTTCAACAATTCCGGCATTTTAAGTTAATACTTTTAATTCAGATATCTTTTTAAATTTGATACAATTAAATGAGATATGAAAAAGAGAGTGAAAAGAGAAAGTTATAGATTGGTTCATAGTTGGAAATTATTTTTAATTATTCTTGTTGTTATCGTTGCCATTGTAGTTGTTGTGTTAATAGTGAAGAATAAGAGTGAACCGAGTTTAAGTCCTGGAGATGTTGCATTTTACCAACTTGATGGAAATTTAAATGATGCTCTAGGAGTTAACCACGGAACTCCTGTGTTACCTACTACCACAAGTTCTATATCTTACCCTCAAGGAAAGATTGGACAAGGAGTATTACTTAAAAATAGTGCATATATAAAAAGATCTCCTATGACTGGATTTAATTCTCAACTTGGATCTATATCCATGTATGTTAAACTACCTGTTGCAACAAGTCAGCTTGGGAGTTTGGGGAAAACAGTTTTCTTATATGCAGATGATTCAAAAGTTGGAACTTCAAATGCTTATAGATTTTATGTTACAATTGGAGCTGATGGAAGGTTACATTTTAAGAATGATGGAGGTGGATGTACTGCTTTATTATTAGATTCAAAATCGGCTTTAAATTGGAATGCAAATGAATGGCACCATGTTGCAATAACTTGGAGCACAGATAAAACAAAACAAAAATTATATATTGATGGGAACGATGTGACTTTTGTTAAGGATTCAAATTTATGCGGAAGTGGACAAACATCTACCCATGCTATTGGATCTTATTTTGGACAAAGTTTTCCTAATGTTTATAGTGGTGATGTTAATATTGATGAATTGAAATTATATAACAGAGTTATAACTAGATCTGAATTATGTCCCGTTGGATCACAGTGGGATGTGGCACAAGACAAGTGTGTTGATTTAAGTAGATGTATCGATAGTGATAAGGATACTTTTTTTGGTGCTAGTATATATTGTTCAAAATCTTTTTTAGAATCAATCTCAAGATTTGATTGTAATGATATTAGTGATGCAATTAGACCAGGAGCACCAGAAATATGTAACAAAATAGATGATGATTGTGATGGGATAGTTGATAATGGTTTTAGAGTTACCAATGCAGCAAGAATAGAGGAGGGTCGTTGTGTATTCGAGGAAACCTTAATTTGTACTGCCGTAGATGGAGTATGCGACGAAATTGCAGAAAATAGTTGCAATAATTTTCAAGATTGTCCCAGAGAATTTGTATGTGGCGATAGATTTGTTGACTCTGGAGAAGAATGTGATTTCACAAAATGTATAGGAAAATTTGAATGTAACACCAACACTTGCGAATGCGTCATTATACCCGAACCTAAATGCATAAAACTTTTTCCAGAAAAAGATTACCCTGAAAATAATGTTAATTTTGTTTTTATTGGAGTTAACATGTTTTCATTAGAGAATGTTAGACAAGGCGCGATTGCATACACCGTTTCTGGTAACTATGGTTCGCTTTTTACATATGAGCCTTTTAAATCTAATCAAGGAAAGTTCAACTTTTGGTATATGGATCAGATAGGTGAGATTGATTCTAACAACCGTAAAGAATTTTTGGAACTAATGAATAAATACTGTGATTTGCCAAATAAACAATCCATTGGAATATTTAATGAAGTGTTTAGATCAGGTGCTTCTTCAGATGGTAGTGATGGATTTGTTATTTTATCTGATGTTGAAGATTCTAATTACAACTCAGACACATTTACTCATGAAGTTGGTCATAGCTTTGGCAATCTTGATGATGAGTATTTAGGTCGAGGAAATTTTGGGATCTCTAGAGAAGATATACGAGGGAACTGTAATTTTGTTGGGAATGATTTTGCTTGCTCTAATTGGTGTAGTGAAAGTCCGGTTCCCGTTGAGGATTTATTAGAATTTCAATGTGGAGGCAATAGTCAATCAGAATGTATGTCGGATGTAAAACCCTGCATATGGATTCCCGACCTTCCCGAGAATTCGATTAGTGGTTGTTTTAATTCTTTGATACTTTGCTCTGGCTTTAATTCAGAAAAGACTTGTAGCAGTTTATCTTTTAATTATTGGCCTTTTGATGATATTTGTGTCTGGAGTCCATTTGGCATCCATTCCTATTTTAAAAGCGAGTGTATACCCCATAGCACACCAATAGATATTGGTCGCGGATGTATTTCTGATACTGGTTGTTTTCAAGGATGTACTTGGTCTGACCGATATAGATCATCTTTTGATTCTATGATGAGAACTTCTGGTAAAGATTTTGAGTATCTGAATATTGGCTTAATTTGTGGAAGGATAAAAGAAATAACCGGGAGCGCTGGCGGAATTTGTGATACTTATGATCTTACAAATTCAAAATTTGCTAATAATATAATTCCAGAAAAGATTGAATACGTTGAAACAATTGATGATTTGGAATTATCAAGAACAAAAACTTAATATTCTAATAAAAAATTCCGGCATTTTAAATCAAAGTCTTTTGTTTTTCAAATTTATTTTCGTCAGAAAAATTTATTTTTCCAGATTCAATGTCTTCAGTTATAGACTGGATTGCTGAATACATCTTTTTCTCTTTATGAAATGCACTCCAGTAATAAGATTCGTCTCTTGTCTTTTTTGTAACTAGAATTATTAATTTTCCTTTCATAAGTCTTGCTGTTCGGCCGGCTCGCTGAATTTTTCTGATTGCGCTTGGAACTGGCTCGTAAAATATAACAGAATTAACTTCCGGAATATCCAATCCTTCTTCTCCAATTGAAGTAGAAACTATTATGTTTGTAGTTCCCTCGGAAAAATCGGTTATTATGCCTTTCTGCTCTACTTGAGAGAGACCAATAGTTTCTCCCCCAATCATCTTTTTTGATTGACCTACAAATACTTTTGATTTAACTCCTAAATGTTTAAGCGTGATATTCAAATCCTTTGAAAGTATTGTCGCTGTCTCTCTATACTGCGTAAATATTATTATCTTAGGTTTTTTGTCTTTAAATCTTGAAAACTCTTGGCTGACTATTTGCCGGATTCTTTCTACTTTTGGATGCTCAATTTTTTTTATCATAAGTTCAGAAGTCATAGTATAAACCACATTAAATTCAGGTTTTGCAACTAATTTTTGTACTCCTTTACTTTTTCCTTGAGAGGCTTCCTTGAAAAGTTTTTTAAGATAACTGTCAAAACTTGTCAGCGTCTGTGTTTCTAGGAGTTCCATAGCGTGTTGAATTTTAATTGCACTTGCACACGCAGAAATTCCTAGTAAAACATTAAAATTATTATTTCCTTTTGAGGTCATCAAAAATAATCTGTTCTGAAGTTCAATGAGGTTAATTTTTGTCGGTGGTTTGAATAATAATGATCGATGTTTCAGTTCATCAATGTATTTATTATACATCTCCTTGAGCAAAATCCTTATCTCTTCAAATCTCGGTGGAAAATCAACTTCAATTTTTTCAAATTCTAATTTCTGAAGATATTTTTTTACGTCCTCGTCCTCTCTAGACCTGATTTCTACTTTTTCAATATGAAGGTTTTTGCAAATTTCTGAAACTTTTTGCTTATCGCTTCCCGGTGAAGCGGTCATACCGATGATCCTATGCCATGGAGAGGAAAAGGTCTGATTATGATATTTCTTTGCAACATAATTATATGCATAATTTTTCAAACATCTATGTGATTCATCTTCTATGAGAAGTGAAACATCTTCAAGATCATAAAGTCCGTTTTTTACATCATTGCCTATGCATTGTGGTGTAGAGAAAATTATATCTGCAGTCTGAAAAATCTTTTTTCTATCTTTAGCGGTAACTTTGCCTGTGAATAACTGTATATCTCCAAAAAGATCAGATAAATGTTTTTTAAAATAATTAAGATGCTGTTCTGCTAACGGACGAGTCGGTGCTAAGAAGACAATTTTTTTATCTGGAAATTTTTCTAATCTATGGGCGGAAAGCATCAATGCTATAAGAGTTTTTCCCATTCCAGTCGGTAAAACTATAAGTGTGTTGAAGTTTTTTGCTGTCTCAAATATATCTTGTTGATATTGGCGAGGAGAGATCTCTTTTAGGTGTTCCATACATAATGATACCTTGTTTGTACTTATAATCATTTCTTTTGAGAGATAGTATAATAAAATAAGATAAATGAGCAGACAATAAGTAAAGAACCTATCAATGAGAAAATAAATGAAGGATTGCTTATCATTTCATTTCTAACGATTGTATTTCCTGTTATTGATCCTTGTCCGAGAAAAAATAATCCTGAGAGCAACGAAAATCCTCCAAATGATAATGTGAATTTCTTGTTTTTTAGAAAGTTATTTTTGTTCATTTTATATCACCATAAATACTGCAATTATACTTATCAAACTTAGAGTTGCAAGGAATGCCCAAAGAACCATGTTCCCGAATAAAATCTTATTTCCGTCGAGGTCCGAAACAGGTATCATGTTAAAGAAAATGAAATATATGCTTAGAACGACAAAATTCATCTCTTGAGGCAGTCCAATGAAGTAAGCGATTATTGCAAGAAGAATGTTAGCAAATATTCCCGCTGCAGCTATGTAACCTATGTGGTCTTCTGTAATCTCGGAGAACCTATACAACCCGTGTCTTTTTGCAGCTCGATAAGTTTTAACTTTGACGTCGAAAACAAGCGAAGCCATCCATTGAAGGAAACCTACAGAAAATATTGTGAAGACAATTGGGAAAATAAGTCCTGCTGGAAAATTTCTTTTAAATCTATGGTGCGATTTGAATCCATATCTAGTTATTTCCCAAAGTCTTATATCAACTTCAGTCTCTAAAAAGAAAGCGGCAATTTTTTTTGCAAAAACATTAACTAAGATGATGATAAGAATAGCTAGAAGAACAAATGGATAGTTTTCAAACTTTTTGAGAACGGTGAGTGTAAATGCTAGAACAATTGAAACAAATATAATTGTCATGAATTCCTTAAAGTTTAACATATTATTAGCACTAAACGATTTTTTATAAACTTATTTATCCCTAAGGCTTCATCCCAAATTAAATTTTTTTGTGAGATTTTGTTTGTAATTTACTTGCCAAACACACAACTTCGACCACCAACCAAGACCTTACCCCT
>PFCY01000045.1:7419-9700 GCA_002763085.1 Candidatus Pacearchaeota archaeon CG10_big_fil_rev_8_21_14_0_10_32_14
TTATAAATAAATTAATTTTTGTAATATGGGATGAAGCCTATCCCTAAGATTTGAATCTTTTTTATATTATAGTGATATTTTACACGAACTTTCATAAAAATCTGATTGTTGTCTATAAGCTTACAACATAGAAAAGTATTTAAATAAAACTTAAATCTTTTTCATATGAGAGTTAGAAAAATATCAGAGGTCGTTGGTTTGAAAGTGTATACAGATTCTGGCGAATATTTTGGCGAGGTGGAAGAAGCTAACCTTGCAGAAAATAAAATTGAAGGTTGGCGAATTAGAGTCGGAGGCGCAATCACTTCTTTAATCGGTGGTGCTCGTGGTGTTATTATCCCCCATCAATTTGTAAGAGCTATTGGAGATATATGTATAATCAACAAATCTGCGATGCCAAGCGGCGGTCAGGAAATGGATCTTTCCAATGACGATTTAATGTAAATATTCTAATCTATATTTCAAAAGCTTTAAATATGATAAATTGTATAAAGGGGTAGATAAAATGGCAAATGAAACAATCTTTCAACATTTCATATTTAGAGAATTTATTTTACCGTTCTTGTTAATGTTTGCATTGATATTTGCAGTCCTTGAAAAAACTAAACTTTTGGGTGAGGGGCAGAAACAAGTTAATGCGATAATCGCTTTTGTCATCGGATTGATTTTTGTTGCGGCAGTTTATCCTAAAGCGGTTGTTAATGATATGATCTTGTTTTTAACGATTGCAATTGTCGTAATGTTCGTATTTTTACTCCTTTATGGTTTTGTCGCTTCAGATTTAAAAGATGGATATAAAGTTGAATCATGGATGAAATGGGCATGGCTTATAATCATAAGCATCGCAACAATCCTTGCGGTCATATGGGCGACTGGGGCGGATTTTTTCCTAATAGATGTTTTCTTTAAACAATCGTGGAGTGGGGCGTTTTGGGTAAATTTCCTTTTTGTGGTCGTTATTGTTGTTGCGATATACTTCGTCCTTAGGGGACAAAAGTCTTAGAAATCAATTTCCACCGAATCTTCTTTTTCTGTTTGAAAAGTCTTGGATTGCTTTTCGAAGTTCTAATCTGTCGAAGTCTGGGAAATGCTTATCTGTAAAATATAATTCAGAGTAAACCGATTGGTATGGAAGGAAACCAGAAAGTCTTTTTTCTCCGGAAGTCCTTATTATCAAATCTACGTCGGGAATTGATTTCGTGTCAAGATATTTTTTGAATTCTTCCTCATTTGAAATTTTTTTACCTTCGGATATTGCTTTATTTATTGCACGGATCAGTTCGTCCCTTCCACCGTAATCAAGGCCTAACTGCATATGGAAGTTATCATATGAAGAAGTTTCATTTTCTAATCTTGATAAGAGAGAGGAAAGTTTTTCCGGAAGGCGGTCTTTTCTTCCAATATGAGTAAAATGAATTTTAAATTCATGAAGGTCTTTTTCAAAATTTTCAAGGAAATTTGTCACTAAATTGAATACAATCGTTATTTCCGTCTGTGATCTTTTCCAATTTTCCGTCGAGAAACCCCAAATCGTCATATATTCTATCCCTTGAGATCTGGCTTCATCAAAAAGTGATTTTAAATTATCATATTCAGCAGATTTTTCATGACCAAACGTCTCTTCTCTTCCTTTATCTCTTGCCCAGCGTCTATTTCCATCAGGGATTATTGCAATATGTTTTGGAATTTGATTCTTATTATTGTTTGAAGAAAGATAATATTTTCCAAGATGAAACCAACTTTTGGGTTTATCTGTTACAAAATTTCCATTTTTTTTAATTACAAAACTATCATCTATTATTTCTGATTCTGGATTCTCTATAATGATTAATGAATCTACTTTTGAATATCCCGGACTTTCTTTAATTTTTTCAGAGAAGATATTCAGTTTTTCTTTTGGCGCTTGCGCTAATATAGTAACTGTTCCATTTTCATTATTTTTTACATATCCGTCAATATCTAGTTCATCGGCGATTTTTTTAACAGTCCGTCTAAAACTAATTCCCTGAACTCTTCCATTAACTTCAAATTTAAGTCGATTCATTTATAGATAGTTCAATTATTTTATTTTAAAGCTTTGTGTAGGAGGTTTATATCGTTTTGAAAGTTGATTTATATTAACGGTGCTGGTCACATCCTACTTTTTATTGTTTTTTTGCGTTAGGGATTCCCACTCGGTGATGGGTGATTCTGCCTTCGAGGCTGAGGGGAGGGAGGAGGGAAAAGAAAAACTGAGTAATATTTTGCTGTTAGAGCTCACTACAACTTTTTTATTTTTTCT
>PFCY01000008.1:0-28037 GCA_002763085.1 Candidatus Pacearchaeota archaeon CG10_big_fil_rev_8_21_14_0_10_32_14
TTGCGTGCAACACCTCGTATCATTAACACCGTCGTAGTTTAGCTAATTTTTAAGCTTTTTTGGTGCTAAAATGCACTAATCACCAAAATCTTTTATGAACTTTCTACTAAATTCTTCAACTTCCCAAGGCAGTCCATATCTATCCATATCTCTCATGAAATGATCTGGATCTAATTGTTCTAAATTGAAAACTCCACTTCCTTTCCATTCGCCAGTCATTATCATCTTCGCTCCAATTACCGACGGCAGCGCCGCAGTATATGAAATCCCCTGACATCCTATTTCCTGAAAACATTTTGCATGATCGCTTACATTGTAGATATAAACTGATCTCGGCTCTCCATGGAATTCCCCCCACATGATATTCCCTATCACTGTTTTTCCCATATAACCGCTACCAAGAGTTTCTGGTTTTGGAAGAACAGCTCCAAGCATGACAACTGGAGAAATTCGATTACTCGAGAATTTAATTTTTTCTTCGCTCAACAATCCAATTTTATCAAACATTAGATGATTAAGAAAGAATAAACCTCTTTGACTTGTTTCACTAATTCTTTTTATCATTTCTTTTGGAGAAACCTCATTTGAATCAAATTCCAAAGGCGTCGAACTATTTACACCGTATTTAATGAACGCCCTTAAATGACTAAGATAATTTTCTCCGAACGTCATCCAGAATCGTGCTCTTTCAATTTCAGGATAATGCTCTACAAGTGATTCAAGTTCTTCATGATAAAGAAGATAAGCTTCTTTTTTTCCAGTGACAGGAAAATCAAATGTCTGATGTATACTATCTCTATCAACTATTGATGGGGTTTGTACCCATCCTCCCTTCTTTTTATCATAATGCCGTGGAGGAAGCGTAATCTCTCTTATATTTATTTCAGGATCAAAATTTGTTGCAAACGTTCTTCCATGACTTCCAGCATTGCAATCGAGGATATCTAAGAATTGTATTTTGTCAAGAAAATGTTTTTTTGCGTAAGCGGTATAAACGCTTGTAACTCCAGGATCAAACCCGCATCCAAGCAAAGCCATAAGCCCTTTTTCTTTGAATTTATCATCGTAAGCCCATTGTCCTTTGTAATCAAATCCCGGTTTTTCTCTTACTTCTGGCGTCGCTGTATCAATATAATGAACGCCCGTTTCAAGACAAGCATCCATGATTGGAAAATTTTGATATGGAAGAGCGACATGAATTACCACTTCCGGTTTTGTTTTATTTATTAAATTTACAACTTCACTGGTTTGATCTGCATCAACTTGCTCAACATTAATATCTCTTCCCCGTTTTTCTCTTACTTCTGCTTGGATCAGATAAGGTTTTTCTAAACTTCTGCTAGCAAGAGTTATATCACTAAAAACTTCAGGAATTTGCGCAGCTTTATGCGTCGCAACTCTTCCAGACGCTCCCCCACCAATGATAAGAACCTTTCCCATTATTATGGATTACATTTATTTTTTTAAAGATTATTGGGATTGAATATCTACTAAATACCGTCATCCTTTAATCAAATAATTAATTTCAACAAAGTCTACAAAAGGCATAAATTTATAAATAAAATTTTTATTATTTTAGAATATAGTTTTTACTATTAGGGAAGTGAGATGGATGAGGTTAAAAGAGCGTACGAACAAAAAAACGCATGGGGTATTGAAGCTCAAGTAGATCTACACGATTGTAATCCAAATTATATACGAGATGCTGATTTCATAAAACAATTTGTCGTTGATTTATGTGAATACATCGGAATGAAACGTTATGGTGAATGTCAAGTTGTTAATTTTGGAGAAGACGAAAGAGTCGCAGGGTTTTCAATGACACAGCTTATTGAAACGTCTTTAATATCAGGACATTTTGCAAACCAAACAAATAATGTATACCTCAATGTTTTTTCATGTAAATATTTTAATCCTAAAGATGTTGCGGAATTTTCAAAATCTAGATTTCAAGCAGCAGATTATAGTTTACATAATGCTTTAAGAAAATAATTATTGAGTCTCAAATTCCCCGTCTATCCAATTCATTTTGAACAACTGCAACTACTTGCGAAGCAAAATAAGTTTTAGGTCCGACCGTCACTGGATTCTGTTCTTTAAGTAAACGTTTTAATTCTTTTCCTGGAAATCCATCATGATCACCAAGAATAAAAACAACATCTGGTGTTTTATCATTTAACTCAATCTCAACTTCTCTAATGTCCTCGCCTTTCTCATTTAGTATAAAAATATTTTCACCCGCCGTTTTTTCAAGTTCTTCAACGACTTTAAGTAAACTCTTTTTTTCAACAGTGCATCCAGGAAAAACTTCATTTTTCATCCCTGCCTTATATTTGTAAAGGATTTTTTTAATCAGTGTCGCAACATTCTTCTTAGAGATTTCAAGCCCGTCTTTGATACTGATCTCTATATGTTTTGGCGGGTCTGGCATTCCATAAAAGACTAAATGAAAAACAACATCTTTTCTCACATCATGACTCAAAAATAATCCTTGAATAATTGAATGGATTGCAATATCCATCCTTCCAGCTTCCATTAATCTTGTAGTATCAAAATTTCCAGACGTCTGTGCCTTTCCCGAAAAATAAACAATGTGTCTCATAGTAATAAATGATATAAAACATTTTTATACTTATCTTATATATAATCATATGATATTTTCAATAGTTCCGCCAGAAATATTTCCCAGTGGCATCCACGCAACAATTTTTTCTATTATTTTTCTATTATTTTTCGCAATAGAATTCAAGATATTAATAAATCAAAAATTATTTACAGATAAAGACAGGGACTCTCTTATCTTCATATTGATAGCAATTGCTTTATCATTTTTGATATTATTTTATTTAGCGTATTTTAAATCAAATTAAGGAAAACTTTCCTATTACTTTTATTACATCGGATTATTCATGATAACTATAGGCTTTATCGTCAGACAATGGTCAATTAAAATTCTCGGAGAATTCTTTACTCCATCAATAAAAACTCAAGAACACCAAAAGATAATTATGAAAGGTCCATACAAATATATTCGTCATCCATCGTACACTGGTTTATTATTAGAAGTTTGTGGTGTCAGTTTATGTTTATCAAATTGGATTTCATTCACATTTTCATTCGTATTTTTATTTTCAGCATTGGTTTATAGAATAAATATTGAAGAAAAATTATTATCAAAAGAATTTGGTGAAGAATATAAAAATTATACCACAAAAACAAAGAAGTTGATTCCTTACATTTATTAATTTTTTCTCAACATTTATAAATTGTAAAGTTCTTTATATCTTAAGATAAATGATATTTGATATTTTTCTGCAAAGCTTGACTGGAGCCACGGACTCTGTTGATGTGAATACTGGGTTAGCTGGTGCGCTTCTTGCATTAGGAGCTATAATCCTGCTTATTGTACTTGTAGTTTTAATTGCAATTTATGTCTACATGTCCTTTGCTTATATGGCAATAGCAAAAAAAGCTAAATTACATTCTCCAGGTCTAGCATGGATTCCATTTTTCGGACCTCTTATCATTGCAAATCAAGCATCAAAAATGCATTGGTGGCCATTCTTATTATTTTTGAGCATACTGACGTTGATTATTCCTTTCATAGGACTTTTTATCTTCTTTGTCTGTATGGTAATATTTATAGTAATGCACATTATTTGGGAATGGAAAATGTTTGAAGCAATAAAGAAACCCGGATGGTTTGCTATTCTTATGTTAATAGGTATAGTTAACTTTATTGTTTTAGGAATAGCAGCGTGGTCTGATTAAAATTATTTTTTCTTTTTTTATTTTATTGGAGCCATGACAAAGTCGGCTCTAAGAACAATATCATCTTCGTAAACTCTTTTGTATATTCCAACAAACGATTTTTTATCTTCGCTAAAAACGCAATATTTTCCCTCATGAGTCATCTGTTTTAAATCACTTTTCACATCGTTTTCATAAATCGGTTTTCCAGTATAAAATTTTTCAATTAATTCATTCTTCACTAAAACTATTGGAAATATATTTGCTACAATTTCTCCGGGAATTAACATTGCCCTTAGTTCGCCATCATTCCCCTTTTTATAATTATTAAAAGCTTTTTCGAAATCATACAAATTCACGATAGGATATTCTTTATCTGTTTCGGAAAATATTCCCGCATGAGTTCTTCTTAGTTCAAGCATATGGGCCCCAGTATTTAACGCCAGTCCCAAATCATGAATTAGCTTTCTGACATAAGTTCCCCCCTCACACTTTGTTCTAAATAAAAATATTTTTCCCCTCTCATTTTCTTTTTCACTTTCTTCGATGATTTCAAAAAGATGGATCTCTCTTTCTCTTTCTTGTCTTTTAACTCTGCTTTTCACAGGCGGAAGCTGTGTAATTTTTCCAGTGAATTTCTCTTCAATTATTTTTTCAACATCTTCACGTTTAACTTTTTTATGGACTTCCATAACTCCCACATAAGTTTTATCATGACTCAAAAAAAATCCAGTTAGTTTACACGCTCGATTTAATGCAATAGGTAAAACTCCAGTTACTTTAGGATCAAGCGTTCCAAAATGCGATGCTTTCCTAAGACCGATTGTTTTTTTTAGATAATCATCAACACCAAAAGACGTCGGTCCGCTCGGTTTATCCATATTTAAAATTCCGAATTCAATTAACTCCTCCGTCGTTTTTGATTTTTTTATTTCTTCAATGTCTATGATACTCTTTTCTATCATGATTATACATTCAAAATATCTTTTATAAATCTTTTGTTTGTTATTACTAAAGAAAGATGACAAATATGGAGTTTTAAATATCCCTTAGAATCTCTCTAAAATTATTTTAGTATACAAAATAATATAAATAACTTTATTATAATATCTTCATATCAAATGCAGGTGTTGAAGAAGTTGATCAAAAAGAAACTCCAGAAATAGTTACTGAAAGATCGATTATAATTAAAACAACAAGGATTCCAAACGATCCAAGACATTCTTCTTTCAGGAAAAATTTATTTTTTCCAAAAGATCTCAATTATAGAGGTCATTTTTCAGAAGTCGAATTATCGCATCCAATCCAAGATTATCGTGGAGATTCAAATTCTAGATTAAGATTAAGAACTTTATCGTTTTCGGGGGCATTTAATAGAGACCAATATTGGACTCAAAGTTTAGATGATGATAAAGGATATGTCCTAATATTTAGAGGAAGTTTTGGAAAACTCGAAGGAACATTTCAAGATTATTCAGAATCCAAATTAACGCAGTGGCAAGAAACTGCTTTACATGAACACAAAAAAGCGTTATCAAAATTAGAAGAATTATATTTTCAAGAAAAAGAGATTCCGGAAAATTTTTTCTCTTTATATGTTCCCAGATCACTAAGTTAAATCTCTCCCCTCAAATACTTCTTCCTTTTTTCTTCATCAAATTTCTCAATAGCATATCGAAGCATAGTTCTCGGCATTTTTTTATAACGCCCGTTTTCTTTCAAGAATTTTTCTTCCACATCTAAATCTTTTTTTCCGACTTCTCTCAAAACCCATCCCACCGCCTTATGAATTAAATCATGCGAATCCGCCATCAAAATCTTTGATATCTCTAAAGCATCTTTGTAATCATTTTTTCTCAAAAATGCGAAACACGAAATTATTGAAATCCGCCGTTCCCACAAATTTCCACTCTTGGCTAATTCATATAAAATTTTTCTATCTCTGTTTGTAAGCCATTCCCCTACAATTTTATGCGCCGTTAAATCTACTAAATCCCAATTATTTATACGCTTTGCATTCTTCGTATAGAAATCGTAAATATCTTTTCTAGTTTTCTCGTCTCCAACCTCAAACTTCTTAACTAAAATAAGTAAACAGCAAAGTCTTTCTTCATGTATATTTGAAGATATGAGTTTCTCAAGTTCGTCTAAAGAAATTTCGTAATATTTTTTTGCAATCTTTCTAATTTCTGGTACCGTTACTCCAATAAAGATATCTCCCTCGCCGTATTCGCCCTTTCCTGTCTTAAAAAATCCGGATAACAATTTTGCTTTTTCAGGATTTGAATATTTTATCAATTCTTTTATTATTTCACTTGCCATTATATAACCTAATTTCTCTTCTTTATAGAATTATTTCTGAAGCGCCTGTCTTCTTTGATGCTTAGGTTGTTTGAAATCTTCTTTAGCTTGATACTTATGTTGTTTATGTTCGAGTTCCGTTCCTTTTATTCCAGCTTCTTCAATTGCTTTTTCTTTCTCGACTTCTTCTTTTCTTTCTTCCTGCGTTTGTCCTTTATTTTCTTCTTCTTTTTCTTCTTTAGGTGCTTTCTTTGCTTCTTTAGCTTTCTTCTTTTCTTCTGCGCTCTTAGAACCTCTTTCTTCTCTCGCCTTCTTGAATTTCAATTTTTCTTTAAAGTCGACAAGTTCAACTCTCACAATTCCGGTTGAATCTTTGATCGCCTTAACTTTTATTTTTTTTGGCGGATGTTTTATTCCTCTGAACCAAACTTCTTCATTAAGAAATCTATCAATTTTTATTTTGTTTAAATCTCTATCATAAACTTTCATATGTTTTGCAACGAATTCTCTAATTGCTCGCATAGATTTTTTAGCACGTTTGTATCTTGGAACTTTATTCCACTCTTTCATTAAAGGGATAACATAAATTCTTTCGTTCACTGCTTTCTTAGGAGTTTCAGTTTTTGTTTGAGTTTTAGTTTCAGCCATTTTACAGTATCTCCACAAATTCTACTTTAGCTTGCTCTTCTAGACTATATCTAGTTTTTTCTCTATCTTCCTCATCTCCAACGATTAATGCTTGACCATAGTATGCACTCGCAATTACTGATACTCTTCCAACACCGTATTCAGGAAGGTCATTTGGGTTTTTTCGTACATTTTTATAATTACTTTTAAGATATCCCACTAATCTCACAAAATCTTCTTTACTCAAGTTGAATGCATCCATATTTCTCATTTTATCCCATATGCCACTTTCTTATCTTTCGTGGCTTTATTCTAAGTTTAGTTCTCTTCCAAGATCTTTTTTGTCTTGTCGTTTGAGAAGGATGAATTCTTTTTCCATTTCCATATTTTTTAAGCACGATCCAAACCGGTGCCCAGCTCGTCCGTCTACCAAGTTTTGTCAGAGTCGCTTTTTTTGCCGGATTTTTTATTCCCATTTTATTTATCTCCCTGCTCTTCGTTCACTTTAATATTCTCAGCTTTCTTTTCTTTAGAAAAATCCTTTATTTCTTTTTTTACTTCTATGATTTTAACATTTTCAAGAAAATCTTTTCCTTTAGTGGTAAGTTTTCGTCCACTTTTTTCTTTTTTACCTTTCTTTATTTCCGTGAAACCAGCCTTATCACATTGTTGAAGTATTGTTCTTATTATTTTTCCAGATGATTTTCTAAAAGTTTCAGGTCTCATTCCTCTATTTTTCTTTCCACCATATCTTGTTCTAAATCGATTCACTCCAACAATTTTGTTTTTGTAAATCTGTCTTAAAATCGAAGCGCTTCTCATAAACCAGAATTCATCTGCATTTTCTATCGGTCTTTCCCTACTCGCTCCGCTTTTTACAAAATGAACAAAATCCGGAACAACGAATTCAGGTATATCCTTTAAAGCTTTAGCTAAAGAAAGATTATACGCTTGTGGATCATATCTTAAGATACTTTTATTTTCTTCCATTTGATTATATAGACCATTCCTTTCGGAATTAGATCGACTTAAAGTCGTTTAGTCTCAAAGAGGACATAAAAGGGAGTTTATAAAGTTTTTGAGAGGGTTTATTTTGCAACTTTCCACATCTCATTAAAATAATTCCTTAAACTATCCGCAAGAGATTGGGATTGAATTAAAACTGAAAAAACCATTTCACTCCATACAACAATCAAAACTTTATCCTCAACAATATCTATATTCCCCGGAATAGGAATGCTTGAGAATTTCATTGTCAAGTGTTTTGATTTTTTTGCAAACCAAGATTTTTTGTAATCTTTGTTACAAATCCCCCTGTTTTTTATATTTTTAGAAATATCTGTAATACTATTGTAAAACAAATTTGATTCTTCACCATATTTTTCATCATGAATATAAAAGAATAAAATCTCGTCATTTTTTGAAATCGTCTTGTATAATTTCTCATAAGCCGTTCTTAGTCCTCTTTTACCCAGAAAAACTTCAGCTTCTTGTTGATTTTTAACTTCTTGAAGTTTTTCTAGATTTGGAATTATTTTTATAAGAGTTTCTTTTTGAATTGAAATTTCTTTTTCTTTTTCATTCAAATATTCAACTAAATTAGAAGGAGACGCCGCCTGAAAATACTTAGTTTTGTTTTTTACAATATAACTTACTATTCCTTTGCCAATTAATCTATTGAGAATGTCATATACTTTTGAATAAGCTACTCCAGATTTCTTTACTATTGGTCCAACAGTTGAACTTCCAAGCCCGCTTAAAGCGACATAAACTTTAGCTTCGCCTTTTGTCAAGCCAATATTTTGTAAATCATATATTTCTTTATTTGTCATAGAAAAAAGTAATTTTCAAGTTATAAAAACCTTTCTATTATACTCCCCTTACGGGGGAGATAATCAATATAAGATAAAGTGCCTTGAGGAATTTAGGAGAAAAAATAAAATGCCACCAAACGGATTTAGTCAGAAAGCAATAAATGGTTTGTTGATTTTTGTACAGTCGTGTTATGAAGATTTATTAAAAGAAATTAAAGAGGGTAAAGACAAGCAAGGAAGGAAAGTAACCGAAGGTGAGGCAATACAAAAAGAAATAACTCAAATAAAAAAATATTTGGAGGAATTCGAAATTTAAAATGCCATTGTGTGGATTCAACAAGAAAATGTTAGAAGGCTTAGCGGCTTTCCAAGAAGGACTAGTGGAACATGGATTATATGAACGTTCAAAAGAAACTGATCAGACTTATGAAGAAAGATTAAATGAAGAATTGTCCGATATGGATAGGTTTTCTCCAGAAATGCATAGAATAAATGATCCTGAAATGAGAGACATCACAATTGGACTTTCAACATTTGCTAAAGCTTTTTATAGATTAGCAAGAAGAAAGGGATTAGATGATTATAAAGAAACTACACAAGCAGTAAACAATTTCTTCATTGAAATGGATAAAAAATATTATGGAGAAAAGCAAGGTGAAGGATTACAAGGAAAACCTAACAGCATGAGACAGCTTGCAGAGTATCTTGATACGATGAGCACATAAATATTAACTATTGCCAAAATCGTTAGGGATATTAGCATGATAAATAGCTTCTTCTCTGGCTGATCCAAGAAAAATTCCATAAGTTCCAATAGCTCTATCTTTATCAAATTCAAAGAATGCATCAACAAATGTTCCCTCTCTAAGTCTAAATGAATAATCCCAAGTGGAATAATTTGCGAAATCATCATCAATATCCAAAGAACCCATCTCCCTTATGACATTTAAATTATCTAAATAAGAAATAGCAAAAATCTTAAATTTTCTAAAAAGTTTTAGAGGAATTCCTCTAGACGTATACACTAAAGAGATATGAATGCCTTTATTTTCTTCTGTAGGATTCCCGATTAAATCAGTCAATTGCATAATTTTTTATCGAGGGATCATTTTTAAGAATTACTATAATTTATGCTCTATTACCTATTTTCTGACATCCTTCCGCCACTTCTTTACTATCACAGTATACCCAATAGTCTTAATCGTATAATTCTTCCCTAAACCACTAAGAATCCTCTCACACCATTTTTTCAATTCTGTCTTATCTCTCGTCGCGCTTTTCAAAACCGAAATCCTAACAACTCCATGATTTTTAAAATGAAGTTTCAGTGTCTCAATAAAATTATCCGTAACTCCATTCTTTCCAAGCTGTATATGTAAACTGTGTTCAACCATAAAATAAAAAGAATTAAGTCGATTAAAAATCTTTGCTTAACGCACCTGTGAAAAGGAGCCAAATGAGGCAGATAAATCCATTGCTCGTTTTGGCCCTTTTCGACAAGTATCAAAAGGTGTGAGGTTCGAGAACACTTTATTATGATTGTGATCTCTTTTATAATAAATACAGAATATTTTAGTTTATAAGGCGTCAGAAGAAAAAATCGCTAATTAAGATATATACAAATCCTCTATAAAATATCCCTCCATTAAACTAAGTGAATCTCCAACATATCAAATCCTCCACATATATATTTAAATAAATTCTTAAGACACTACCTTAATGGACTTTTTGGGGTGGATTACTCAAAACAAGGAAATTTTGAAAATCTTATTTGGATTGATTATAACCTTAATTTGCATTTTCATAGTCCTTCGAACAAACCGCTTATTTAAGATCAGCAAACATAAAGGTATTCGTTATTTTAGAAACGCATTTTTCTTTTATGGAATTGCTTTCTTCATCAAATACATAATAGAATCTATCACGTTTATTTTAGAATCGTCCTCAATTTCCCTTCTAATAATCTCAGCACTATTCGAATTCTTCCTTATCATGGGAGGTTTCTTCTTGCTTTACAGTCTTCTATGGAAAAAAATTGAAACCAAAAATGAAAAATACACTAGTTCATTGATGAATCCAAAGATCTCCGTCTTTTATATGATGGCAATAATAATCTCTGTTCTTGATTTGATCAATCTATCTCATTTTTACATGTTCTTGTCTCAAATCACAGTCTTCGCCATAGCATCTCTCATAAGTTTTGTAAATTACTTCAATCATCCAGAAAAAAAATTCCTTAAATTATATTTCGCCGCAATGGTTTTGAGTTTTATCACCTGGATTTTAAACGCCTTCTCCGCATTTTATTTCGGCTGGGATCAAGGGATTATGATAAACATCTATGTGATTAACACAATAATATTCCTAGTATTCTTATATGGAGTTGTTAAATTTACAAGTCTCCCAAAAAGGTAATATGGCAAAGAAAAGAGAACGGTTGGATGTAATAAAAGACATACTCAGAGTCATAAGAGAACATCGTGCTATAAAACCGACACGCTTGCTTTACGCTTCAAATCTTTCACCTCAAATGTTCAAGGAATACGTCGACGAACTGATGACAAAAGATTTCATCATGATAAACGAAGATAAAAAAGGAAAGAAGACTTTTTCTCTCAAACAAAAAGGTCATAATTTTCTTGATGAGTATAAAATGATTGAAAATTTTATTTCGAATTTTGGACTTTAGAAAAATTAAAGCACACAGTTTACGTAACGTCGGGAAACCGCACTCGCCCGCTGGCGATTTGTCCCGCAGGACAAACCTTCAGGGTGCGGAGGACGTCATCTTAGTCCAATTTCCGTCGTGAATAGCAATTGCAACTAAATCAGAATTTTCATTTTCTTTTCTTGGAGATTTATCTCTAGCATTAAGGTTAGGATTTGTCGTTCTCATCTTATTTCACAATTTTAAATCCGCCAGTCGGCAATGCATTAAGCAATTCGTCTTTTTGAGAATCTTTAAGTCTCAAAGTTTTGATTATTTGTTCGACGAATTTTTCTTTTGGAATATCACCAGGAATAATTGTCAAAAGTTTTTTTCCTTTAACACTTTTTTGAGGAACTGCTCTAAGAATTCCATGTTGTTCAGTTAAAACAAGTTTAAGTTCAACAGTCAAGTAATCTACTTTTCCAATAACACTAAATGATCCTGTATTCATACCTGCTTTTTTCTCGAGTTGTTCAGTTAAGAATATATCAACAACCGCATTTTTTTGATTGCCTCGCCAAGCTCTTGAAAAACACGCAGTCCAAATCGCAGATTGTTCCATATCTTCAACTGTAACATGTCCCATTGGCTCAAGAATGACCGCAAACGGACTTCCAAGCGTCTTTGTGTGCATCATAATAAAATTTTTTCTTTCGCTAATCAACTTCCTTATTACTTCATCATTTTGCTCTGCACTCTTCCCACCATATACAAATTTACCTGAATGTGTGTAAAACCATCTATATTTATTGTATGATTGAAACAATTCTTTGTTAATTTCTTTCTTATTAGAATCATTGGTATGTTGATTTTTTTCATCACTTGAAAATGAATTCTTTTTCGATTTCATAAAAATATCTCTTCGATGGGGTATATAAACTTTTATGTAGAAAAATTTATAAGCCTTATTTACTACTCACAAAGATGAAAAACAAGGTGATGAGTATCTCAATAATATCTATTGTATTCACTGTTGTAATGTTTAGTTTAATTCTCGCGGAATCAGGTTCCTCAAATAATTCAGATGATGGGGATGATAACAGAACGATTTCATCATTAAACAATTCTGATGACAATGATAATAGATCATCAAGTGTTTGTATAGTCAATAATAAAACTTACTCTTTAGGGGAATCTTTTAAAGCATCCGATGGATGTAATGAATGTAAATGTTCAGGTAATGATACCATTTCCTGCACTGAAAAAGGATGCGTAAACAATACAAGAATACGAGAAAGACTCCAAAATAAATCTCACGAAGATTGTGGCGACAAAGACTCAAGAAAAGACAGGATAAAATGTAGATTAGGTGAAAGAAAATTCGAGAATTATTTTAAAAATGAATCTGTCGCTCCAGAATTTTGCAGAAATGAAACTTATAGAGAAAAATGTGTAGATCACTTTAAGAAATTACATCCATGCTATAATAAAGAAGGGAAAGAAAAATTAGCTTGTTTTAGAAGAGTAGCTGGACTCACAAATGCAGCACTCAATGGCCAAGACGTTAAAAAAGACGAAATGAGACTTTATGTTGTTTCTTTACTTAATGATTTACAATTAAGGGTTGAACAATTGAATACAGAGGGTAAGATAAACAATGTAACAGCCGTAAACATGATAGACAAAATAACACAAATAAATGAAAAAATTCTTTCAGGAGCTAATGCATCTGAGGTTAGACCTTTAATTCAAGATTTAAAGAAATTATGGAAAGCTGCAAGAGTGACAAAGTTAGAAGAAGCAGATGATGACGAAGACAAGGATACAAACGAAACTGAAATTGAAGACGATGACGGCAATTCAAATATCAACGTAACTGACGACGATGAAGATGAGGAAGACGATGACAACAATCTAAACAATACTGGATTAAACGTGACTGATGATTCAGATAATAATTTAACTTTAAATAACACTGGAGTAAACAATGGCAGTCAGTAAAAATCAATGGATTGCAATTGTTGTTATTGTGTTAATTTTAATCGGTGGAATTTGGTATTTTACTAAAAAAGATAAAGCCCTTCCTACTCCACCAAGTGACGATCAAAATAATCAAAACACCGTGACTCCCACAACTTCTGAAAATACTCAAGGATTAACAAATGATCTTGCAACTGGCGATGATGCTTTTACAGAAGTTGATTCTGCGCTTGATCAGATTTAGTTCTTACTTTTATTACTTAACCACTCATCAACAATCTTCAAACATTTCTTTTGATTCGGCCAAGTCACTCTTTTTACTGCATTATCTATATTGAGCCATTTCCATGTTGAATGCTCGTGCCCATCAATTTTTATTTTTCCTTCTTTAGGGTATTCAACTTCAATCGCATATAATTTGTAACTTTGTCCGTCGTATTTTCTACCCACCTTAAGTTTTTTCTTATACTTATACAATCCATCTATTTTAAATCTTATAACGCGATTCTTTAACGGAACAAGATCCGTTTCTTCTTTAAGTTCTCTCACTGCCGTATTTCTTTCTTTTTCTCCCTCGTCAACTCCACCCTTGGGAAATTCCCATCCTATCCAGTTCAATCTTCTTTTCATAACCAAATACAAAATAGAATCATTTTTTTTTGCATACGTTACAATAAAAACTGCTTTTCTGAACTTTGGTTTCATTTTACAATTTCTTAACAACACTTCCTTTATCTGTATCATCAACGCTGAATCCTAATTTTTTTATTTTATCTCTCAATTCATCGGATAATTTCCAGTTTTTTTCTTTACGGGATTTTTCTCTTTCATCAACAAGTTTCTTAATTTCAGAAGGAATTTTTACTCCGTCTTTCTCCAAAAGTTTTAATCCAAAAACTTCATCCATTTTTTTTATTGTTTTAACTTTCCCTTTTACCTTTTCATCTCTAACCAATTTCCATAAAACTTGAAGTGCCTCCGGCATATTCAAATCATCATTAATCGCTTTTTCAAAATCCTTTAAGTAAGTTTTATTTTCTACCCTGTCATCTTTTAATTCAGAAATAATATTCTTTAGTCTTTTGTATGCTGTTTGCGAACTATCTAAATTTTTTAGAGAAAAGTCAAGGGGTTTTTTATAATGTGTCGTCAAACATAAATATCTAAATGCTAAAGGATTGTATCCTTTTTCTTCAAGTTGAGAAACAGTAAAAAGTCCGCCACTGCTTTTTGAAATTTTTTTCCCTTCACTAAGAAGCCATCCCGCATGCATCCAGTAATTAACAAACTTCTTTCCAGTAGAATTTTCACTTTGTGCAATTTCATTCGTGTGGTGAATTTGAACGTGATCAATTCCTCCGGTATGAATATCGAAATTATCTCCAAGATATTTTATACTCATTGCTGAACATTCAACATGCCATCCAGGAAAACCAACACCCCACGGCGAATCCCATTCTTGAAGTCTTTTTCCTCCGTTCTCAGTGTCGCCGGAAAATTTCCACAATGCAAAATCAGTTTTATTCTTTTTTTCTCCAACTCCCACTCTTTTTCCTGCAATGATCAGTTCTTTATTGAGCTTCGCAAGTTTCCCATATTTTTTATCTTTAGAAGTATCAAAATAAATTCCATCATTAGTTTTATATGTAAAACCTTTTTTTTCTAAAACTTTTATAACTTCAATTTGTTCTTTTATATGCTCGCTCGCCTTCGGCCAAAAATTAGGATTTAGAATATTCAACTTTTCAAAATCTTCTTTAAAGACTCTTAAATAAAAATCAGCAATTTCGCCAGCAGTCTTCCCTTCTTTCTTTGCGGCCCTTTCCATTTTATCTTCCCCCTCATCAGCATCGCTAGTTAAATGTCCTACATCCGTGACATTTATCACATGTTTCACTTTGTAACCGTCATAAATAAGAACTCGTTTCAAAACATCTGAAAAGATATACGTCCTCAAATTCCCAATATGCTGATACCAATAAACCGTCGGTCCGCAAGAATAAACTCCAACTTCTTTAGATTTTTCATGAATCGGTTTAAACGTTTCTATTTTTCTAGAGAAGGTATTATATATTTTCAATGAACTCATTCAATACTCAAGAATACGGTATTTAAAAATTTAAGGAAATCAAGAAACTATTTTAACATCAAAAAAATCTGTTGCATAGGAAGAGGTACCATCTTTTACATTAACTCTCATCCTAAATGTACATAACGGAGCGCCGACAGGAATCTCAAACAGTACTTTTTGTGATGAAAATTCACCTACTGGAAGAGGTATATTTATTTCTTGCCTTCCTGTAACTATCCATCCTTCAACATCTTTCTCTGTCACACTACATTTTCTTCTCAAATCAGGATCAGATACTTCTACAGTATAAGAAAACTTATCCTCTTCAGTTGTCCCCCTATTTAAATTTTTTATTCCAATTCCAACACCATCAGTTTTTCCCTGTTTAATATCCACATATCTTGTTCCAGGATAAATTACTAATTTCTTCTCCTCTGAAAATAACTTTTCTACTTCCCCTCTTAATTGTTGATCAGTCAAATCTACAACTCCTTTAGCACTACTAAATATACTTCTAACCAAAACTAAACCAAGAACTAAAACGCTAACTAGCAAAACTATCGTAACTATAGTGCCCATCGACATTTCCATAGCACCCCTAGTTTCAGAATTCTTCTTTGCCATTTTCCTCTTTTATTATCACTTAAAATATCTTCCCACTTTTATAAATGTTTTGAATTAAAATTTATTGAAAAAGTTGAGTGTAAGTATTTATATAAAATATTATCTTATCTTTAGTGAATGAAAAATGGGATATAAAAGTAAATCGGATGTAAAAAGAAGGGTTTCATTTCCAAATAGGGATGAGAAATTGGCAGAATTAATTGGAATTTTAACTGGTGATGGTTTTATTAATGAGTACAAAAATAGGAATTCATATTCACTTGAAATTGCTGGAAATAAAATAAAAGATAGAGAATATTTAGAGAGATTTGTATTTGACTTAATAAAAAATTCATTCAAAATAGAACCAAGTATAATATTAAGAAAAGATCAAAATACAATGTATCTTGTCGTGAGGTCTAAAGGAATTTATAATTTTATAGTGGACTGTGGTTTTCCTTCGGGAAGAAAATCTGATATTGGTATACCCGAATGGATAAAAAATAATGATTTATTTTTATCAAAATTCATAAGGGGTGTTTTCGATACAGACGGTTATATTACGCTTAAAAATAAAGAAGGAAAAAAATATCCCGTTTTGGGCATCTCCTCAAAAAGTGAAATATTATTGAATGAAATAGGCACCTACTTAAATAAATTAACAATAAGCTATTATATCGGATCGCATATTAATAAATCTAGAGAATATAAAAATAAAATAGTAGATTACAAACTTCAAGTAAGTGGGAAGAAAAATATTAGATTATTTTTTGAATTTATTGGATCAAATAATATTAGAAATAGGATAAAATATCATGAGATGGAGGTACTGGGAGTCGAACCCAGGACACCACGAGCTTCAGTCGTGTGCTCTCCCGCTGAGCTATACCTCCTCAATGATTAATTTACGAGTTAGAAATCTTTTTTAAATGTTGTTACATAATTAATCTTAGAAATCAATGATTATAATGTAAGTCGGGAATAGGCCACCTTTATGCGCTAGTATACAGGTGGCTCAAAAAATTTGTAAGTCGGCAGTAGGCCACCTTCTGTCGTTCCCCGTATTCAGACGGAACGTGTTGACATTCAACTAAGCGGTATTTTACCTTGCATCTATCGAGGTGCTCGTTTCATCAAATCCGTTTTCTCGCAGTTCAACGCAAGTTTCATAACTCAAAAACGGCTGTGGCGTTTCTGTACCAGAGCTTTGCCTCACGACAATTTGCTTTCGCAAACGATGTTTCATGATGGGCGGACCTTCCTCAGAATCAAAATCGATTTATTCCGACATTCGATGATTTAACATCAGATCCCGAAGTCAACTAGCCGACTTACTAAAATGAGGGGAATTGGGAGTTTTTAAAGTTGGCGGTTTTTATTTTTAGAAATTATTCTTCTTGAATTAGTGTTTTTTCAGATTCTTTTTCTAATCTAGATTTTGTTTCAGAAAATCTTGATTCTGAACCAACAACATATACTCCAGTTATCCCAATTCCTTTATAACCACTTATTACTGTAACACCATCTTCTTCATACAGAGATATAGCACTTAAATTAAGTGAGCCTTGTGTTCCATGCAAATCCATATTTAGTTTTGAAATTCAGTCCCATTCTTGCGTATGTGCTTGATCCTGATTGGCTACTCTATACTTTTTGATCATCCAAAAAATATTATGAATGTCAATTTAAGTATTTGTACAAATATTTTATTTATACATCAAATATAAAAATCCTCAATTCAGTTCATCCTATAATAAAAATTAAGAAACTTCTTCCCCGTCGAAAAAAGAAACATTTATAAATTATATTTTCATAAACTAATTATTAAAAGGATGTGAGGATGAAAAAGTGTAACCCTCGTTTTAAATATTTTATATTAAGTTTCTTAGTGATTGCTATCTTCTATTCCTTGAATTTTATTTCTGCTGCGAATTGTTGGCAGTATACTGCTCTTTCAACATGTTCTGCTGATTCTGATTGCAACTGGCATGAAGATCAGTGGGGAAGCTGGTGTGAAGAACTGCAATGCTGGAATATGTGGGATCAAGATGATTGTTCGACTGCAGACATTCCTGGAAAAAATTGCACGTGGGCAACAAGCGTATCAACATACACTTGTCAGCAAACTTCATGCTAGACATTTTCAAGTACTAATGAAAGTTATTGTGAAAATAATCCCTCGGAGTTAAATTGTAATTGGCAGGGAGTTTGTTATAACACCGGCGGTGGAGGAAATTCAAATTGCTGGGATATAGTTTCACAATCAACATGTTCGAATACTACTGGTTGTGGATGGGGATCATGTGAAACTGCAGGATGCTGGCAGTATAATAATCAAAATTCTTGTTCAAGTGGAGCTGATTCGAGGGGAAATAATTGCACATGGAGTTCGTCGGGAAATTTCTGTCAGGAAAATAACTGTTGGAATACCCAGTTATATGCAAATGCAACTTCATGTAATGCCGCAACAGGAATCAGTTGTGAATGGAAATGGGGTTCTTGTCAGGAAAAAAACTGTTATTCTTTTGATTTTACAAATGCGTCGGCGTGTGTTAATAACACTGCGAGCCTAGATTGTGTATGGGAAGGAAGCTATTGTAATGCCGATGATTGTTGGAATGCGGAAACAGAAAATTCCTGTACTTCAAAATCAGAATGTTCGTGGAAATCAAGTTCAAATACTGGATGGTGTGAGGAAGCAAAATGCTGGAGTTACGATTCTATGAGGGGTGGAAATCAATCGTTATGTGAAGACAATAGTTATGGACTAGATTGTTTATGGAGCGGAAATCCGTACGGAAATCAAACAAATGGATGGTGTTATCAGGATAACTCTGCAGTAGATTGTTCATCTATAAATGTTGAAAAAACTTGTATGGATACCTATTATTGCTGGTGGCTTTATAGCGATCTCAATAATCCAAATCAGGGAGGAAATTGCTCCGAACCTCAATGGGGAACGGGAGATTTTGTCGGACAGGGAGGTGGAATTCTAAACGATTGGAATCCTGGATGTTATATTTTTGATTATAATCAAACAGAATGCAATAGTATCTTAGGTTGTAATTTCACGAATGGAGTATGCGATGAAATATCAAATCCTATTGGAGTAAATATCACTGCAGATGGGATAAAATGTTCTTACATAAATGATTCATCGATATGCAACGATATCCCTGCTCTTTCAACCTGCTGTATATGGCAGAATGGAACTTGCGAAAACAATAAGTATTCTTCATCATGTATAAGTCAGCTCGCTCAAACCCCTGATGGAGAAGATTCATGCGAAGATGCAGAATCAAAATCTTCGTGTGAAACAATTGCAGGTTCGCCATGGTTTATGCCATGTTCATGGAACAATGAAACCTCAAAATGCGGATTTAAAGTGGATGATATTTTTGGAACTGGATCTCAAAGTTTGATAAAGATAGAAAATCAAAGGAATTGCGAGGCTGCTGGAGGGAAATGGATAAGCGAAAATTATTGTGAAGGGAATATTTCAGTTCCGACAGGAAGATGCGAATATAAATTTGATGAAGAAGATAATTGCGATAAAGCATGTTTTGCCTGTGAAATAAAAGACAGCAACGGCAACCAAATCAATTCCACTAATGCAGAGTCAGCCTGTGCAGGCAGTTCATTAGGAATTTGCGAATTTGTTTCTAATTCAAACGCGCCGAATGAAATTGGATTCTGTTCAGCCAGACTTGAATTTAAAACAGGAGTAGCCCAAGATTGCGATACTTCATGTGGAGCGTGCACTTTTAAGGGAGATTCTTCAAGCAACGATACAACAAAAAGACCAAGTTATTATTGCTCTCAAAGTAAAGCGAATTCAGATGATGGAGGATGTAAATGGATTACCGACGATTCATCACTTGATGGAGGGTATTGTCTAGAAAAAGGAGATAAGACATGTGAAGATTCATGTGACAGATGTAAATCAAGAGACGATTGTTCAAATGACGGAAGGACGAGCGTTGCCAATCAATCAGGAAGCTGTAAATGGCAGGGATCTGACAATGATGGAAGTTGTGTTGCTAATATTGCTGGAGATGTTGAGATATGTTGGAACGCACAAGATGACGATGATGACAATTTAATCGACTGTTCAGATCCGGGATGTTATTCTGATTCTTTTTGCGGATTTGTTTCAGGAGATTGTTTTGGATGGACAGATAATAATACTTGTATTTCAAATGATTGTGAATGGGTCGTCGATGCCTGGGGAAGCTGGTGCGATTTCAAAGGAACGCAATGTTGGAAATATGATGGAAGTGCAGATACTTGTCTTGGAACAAATAATGTATCACAGGAAGTTTTGAATATCACAACAGCGCGTGTTTCTTATAATAATGTAAATCAATCTAAATCTTTCAGTCTCGTTAATTCCGGAGGTGGATGGGTAATTGGGTCTATTAATATAACTAACTCCTCAGGGTATCAAATCGGAGAAGGAAATTATACAATTGATTACAATTTAATGAAAATAAATTTTACTAATACAACTTATATGGTTTCCCAAGGAGGGGCAGGCAACTATACGAATGTTTCATATCGTTATTATGCATCAACAAATTCAAACTGCAAATGGGAAAGTGGAACAGGATCAGGATGGTGTGAAAAAGATTGGAGCATTGCAGAAACTTGTTTTAATTACAAGAATGAATCTACTTGTGGGGGAAGCTGTGTTTGGACAAATGATACGTGGTGCAATGGAAATGGGGCTGAAACTGATTGGTGCTTAACGCAAGGGGGATGGTGCGAACACGAAGATTTTGTTTCCAATAATTGCTGGGAAAATATAGATAGTTCAACTTGTACTATAGAAAACGGCTGTTCATGGAAAACGGATCAGTGGAGCACGCCTCATTGTGAGGTAAACTGGAGCGGTAATTGTTGGAATAATATTAATCAACCTTCCTGCGAAAGTGCGGGATGCTGGTGGAATACAAATGGAAACTGGTGTAGCAATTCAATGGACGAGTGCTGGCAATCAACGTCGCAAAGTACTTGTAATGCTATTTCATCTAAATGCTCATGGAACACCTGGAGCAATACTTGTCAGCCTTTATGTTTCAATGAGACATTAAACAATAATCAAAATCTTTGTACAACGGTTTCTGGTTGTATATGGAAAGCTGAAGGAGGATGGTGCGAAGATCAACAGGCAGTTTCATGCTTCAATGATACAAATTCAAACAGTCAGGCAAATTGTCAAGCAACTCAAGGATGCAAATGGAGAAATCCCGGATGGTGTTCTCCTCAAGATGGATTTTCAACAGGATCAACTTCTGGAGGTGGAGGTAAGGGCGGTTCTTCCGGAGCTGAATGTTTCAAATATGACGGCAACGAGGCGCTTTGTATAGATAAATCTGCAATAAACATAAGCTGCGGCTGGACTTCAAACTTTAATCCGAGCTGTGAACCTGATTGGAGCAAAGATTGTTGGATTTATACAGATATTGCATCGGGATGTAATGCAACGAACGGATGTTGGTGGAATCCCGATAGTAACTGGTGCGGTAATTTAGCTGATCAATGTTGGAGTAATCTAACTTTAGTTAATGATCCTGCTGCATGTAACTTAAATCCATATTGTAATGCAACTAGTTATGGTTGTGAGCCGACATGTTTCTCAAGAACAAGCAGTTCTTCATGTTCATCCGCTCAAGATAGTGTATGTAGATGGATTACTGGATGGTGCAATTCTGCAGGAATGAATGATGTCTTTAGCGGTATAGAAGCTGGCGCTCCAACTCCAATCGGAATGGATTTATGCGACGGATCTGAAACATCACAATTAAGTGTAGATATATGCGGTTTTGGAATGAAAGATATGGGAAATGCGTACGGATTTGGTGCCAATGTAAAAGATTTCTCAAATGCGAGCAGCTGCAATAAAGAAAAAGTTTCTAATTTCATGACTCAAATGGAGTTGATTGGAAATGGAATAGATACTGTTAATTTAATTGTTTATTTAGATACTGATGGAAGTTCTACTGGAGGCTGCACACTATCTCATAACAATTCTGCGCAAGGATACGAATTTAAATTGCGTTATGCTTCGGAATGGAATGTAAACACAAGTAAAGCATCAGAGACATTTACTTCTTATGAATGTGAAAATAATGATTGGAAACTAACTGACATTAAATTAAGTGTGTGGAAGAAAATTATGTGTTCTGAAGTTGGAGGTCCAATGCTGGCAATAGAAAAATCAGAGTTATCTAGATATCCTGATCTTTATGATTCAACGCAAGATATGAGAATTTATGTTGCAACTATCGGTAACATCGGAAATACTTCTTCACCCACCGATGTTGCTTCTCCTGGCTGGTTTACTCCGGGAGCAGTTGATTTTGAAATAATGAGTGCGTTTGATTATGGGGCTGATTCAGCTAAATTTGAAAATATTTTGAAAAATGGATTTGTTCAAGGAGAAGATTGTTTTACTGCTTTAGATGATGATAGCGACGGCAATACAAATTGCAACGATTGGGACTGTCAATATTCTCCTTCCTGTTCTGACGAAGGAGTCAATGCAGATGATTACCAAGATACGGGAATGCCTCAAATAACTGGCGTGAAAGTTGAGGAATATCCGGACAGCGCGCTAGTGATATTTGACACAAATAAACCATCAAACGGAACTTTGGAATTTTATGGAAATGATTCAAGATGCACTGTTTTGAATTCAACAGTTCATGATATTGGAATAACAAGTTCTGATGTTAGAGATTATAAATTATGGCATACTGCTGAAGTTTATTCAAATACTATAGGCTACAATTTAATTAACGATACAAAGTATTATTATAAGTTAAAGATTTGTGACAGTAATGATAAGTGTGCGACAAGTAAATGCACGTCGTTTGTAACTTCAACTCCAGGCAAATGCGGTTATTGTAATTTCGTTTCAAGAATTAAAACCACAACTTCCTGGATTGTAAATTATGATACCAATCAAGATGGAGTTTTTGAACATGAACAAGGATTAGTTTGCGGTCCAAATGCTGGAATGAAGAGCAATTACACCGACGGAAGAAAAGTAAATATTAGATTAACAAAAAGTGATAATACAACTTATTTTGATTTTTTGAATGCCTCTCTTACAAAAACCGGATTAAATGATAAAGTAAGAACTATAAGCAGTGTAGGAGATATCATAACAGGATTAAATTTAGTCGGTTTAAGTTCAGAGACAAGAGATAAGATAATTAATAACTTACATCCGGAAGTTTGTTTAATTAAAATTCCTAATTCAGGAAGCTGTACCACCTTATATCACTGCGATGATGAAGGTGAAAATTGTGAAGATAGGACTGCAGAATCTTCGCTCGTTGATTCGACAAACTGCGTATGGAAAGTTCCGAATTGTGAATTCTCAACCTATACCACAACTCAGGGAGGAGGAGGGAATAATAACAATGGTGGCGGGGGAAGTAGTGGTGGAGGAAGCAGTGGAGGAATCACTCCCTTAGCAAATCAAACAACTAAAACTACACCAACTCCAGCACTGGGGTCTACTGATACTGATGAGGATGGAGATCAACCAGCTTCACAGCCAAAAGATGAGGGAGCTCCGACAATTCCTCCAAAAACATCAGGAGGAAAGTTTTTTGTATTAATCGGCGTTGTGATTTTAGGATTGATCGCAGTAGTAATCATTTTATCTGTTATATCAAGATTAAGGGTAAAACGTAAAAAGCATATGTCTTACGGATATTAAGAGTTAACTTTTCCATCAAATATAAAAATCCTCATTTCTATTTTTATTCATGAAAAAAGAGGGAAATATTGTTGATAACATTATTAATCCGGAAGTAGAGGATGAAATATATCAAAAACCTATTAAAGAAGTTCTAGCGTGTTTTTCTACTCTTGAAACTGGTCTTACAACTCCTGACACTGTAAAACGAATAAGGAGATATGGATACAATGAGTTACCTCAGAAAAAGAAAGATTCACAATTCATTTTATTTTTGAAACAATTCAACTCTCCTCTGATTTATATCTTAGTTTTAGCTATGATTATTTCATTTATTTTCAAGCATTACGTAGATGGATATGTCATATTATTAGTTTTGATACTTAATGCAGTTATTGGTTTTGTCGAGGAGCGCAAAGCTGAAAGAGCAATTGATTCTCTAAAAAAGTTTATTGTATCTTATGCTAAAGTTTTCAGGGACGAAGTTCTAATAAAACTTCCAGCTCGGCAATTAGTTCCAGGAGATATAATCCTTTTAGAAGAAGGCGATAAAGTTCCGGCAGATTGTAGAATCATTCACTCAAAAAATCTTCAGACACAAGAATCTTCTTTAACAGGAGAATCACTTCCAGAGTCAAAATCTGCCGACATCTTGTATCATAAATCTCCTCTAGGTGATAGGACTAATATGATTTTCATGTCAACTCTAGTAGTGAGCGGTCATGCTAAAGCCGTCGTCGTCGAAACGGGTAAATCAACAGAAGTTGGAAAAATTGCATCTTCTCTTCAAGATATTCACTATAAAGAATCTGATTTTCAATCAAAAGTAAAAAACCTGACTTTTATCATGGGAAGTATTGCTATAATTGGAGCATTCATAATTTTTCTTCTCGGATATTTTTATAGAAGTTTGGAATTTATCGATATATTCTTTTTTACAGTCGCATCATTAGTTTCAGCAATTCCAGAAGGATTACCCGCAGTTCTGTCCGTCGTGCTGGCTGTCGGTGCATATAGGATGGCAAAAAGAAATGCAATTTTAAGACATCTACCTTCAATAGAAACATTAGGATCAGTGAATGTCATTGTAACAGATAAGACTGGAACTCTGACTCAAAATACTTTGACCGCAGAAAAAATTTATACTTCGGAAGGACTTTTCAATGTCGACGGAAACGGATGGCAACCTATTGGAAGATTTTATTTGAAGGATAAAGTAGTCAATCCGAATAATTATCCCTCCCTATCTAAACTATTTTCAATTTGCTCACTTTCAAATAAGAGTAACTTGGTTAGAAATGATGGAAAATATGAAATTGTCGGAGATCCTACTGAAGCCGCTAATTTGGTTTTATCAAAAAAAGCCGGAGTTGAAAGAGAGAATCTTCTTCAAGACCATCTTATCTTAGACGATCAAGGTTTTAATTCAGATATAAAATTAAGGGCAACTGTCGTCTCATTAAATCAATCGAGAAGAAAACAATTATATCTCGTCGGAGCATTTGAAAGATTAATTGAAAACTCTGATTTCCATTTAGTCAAAGATAAAAAACAAAAACTAAAACCAAAAGATAAAGATGCTATTTTACTGCGAGCCGAATCTTTAGCGAAAGTTGGTTATAGAGTAATTGCCTTCGCTTACAAAGATATTCCAGTAAATTCAAAATCTATAAAAGATAATAATTATAGTGAGTTAATTTTTGTAGGACTTGTTGCTATGAAAGATCCTCCCCGCCTGGAAGTTAAAGAAGCCATAGAAAAAGCAAAGTCGGCAGGAATAAGAATAATTCTTAATACTGGAGATCATAAAGCAACTGCAATCGCAATCGCGAGAGATATTGGATTAACATCTTTGTTATCTCCAAAAGTTCTTACTGAATCAGATTTAGAGATTATGTCTGACGTAGAATTTTCTAAAGCAGTTTCCGAAGTGGATATATTTGCAAGAGTAACTCCATCTACAAAATTAAAAATCATAACTTACCTCCAAAAACAAGGAAATATAGTCGCTATGACTGGAGACGGAGTGAATGATGCGCCAGCTCTAAAAAAAGCAGATATAGGAATTTCTATGGGAATTATAGGAACTGACGTTGCAAGGGAATCAAGCGAACTTGTACTTGCCGACGACAATTTTGCAACAATTGTTAGTGCTATTGAAGAAGGCAGGGTAGTCTTTAGAAACATAAGGAATTCTTCATCATATTTAGTATCAACAAATGTAGCGGAACAAATTACAATTATATCTTCTTTATTATTGATGTTCCCTCTACCGCTCCTTCCAATTCATTTTTTATGGATGAACCTAATTACCGATGGATTTAATGGAATTTCTTTATCCTTCGAGAAAAGTCATCAAACAGCATTAAAACAACCTCCAAAAAAAAGAAATGAAAAAATCCTGAATAAAGAAGTCATACCCTTCATATTGATTGTAGGGATAATTATGTCAATAAGCACGCTGGCATTTTTTTATTATTTTTATTCGAATTTTGGAATCGAAAAAGCAATGGCAGCAGCATTTATTTCTATGACAATGTGCCAACTTTTTAATCTGTTCAATATGCGTTCATTACATAAATCTATCTTCAAATTAGGATTGACTTCAAATAAATATGCTCTCTATGCATTCTTAGCATCGTTCACATTGATGATTCTTGCAGTTTATCTTCCGTTAGTGAATAATTTATTTAGATTCAATCCTCTATCTTTCTTAGAATTGATAATGATCATATCATCTTCTTCTCTTGTCTTAGTAGTTGGAGAAGTTTACAAATTTATCCGATATTCAAAAAAATAATTTAATAAATATAATTATTATTAAGTTTTCTTTTGATGTAATCTTTTCTTTGAAGATTCATTTTTAGAACTTGTTTTATTCCATTCATCAAGCAATTCAGAAATACTTTCAACAATAACTCCCTCAAACGTTTTTAATACCCCCTCTTCTTCATCTCTAGCTTTATATCTTCTCTCATATATGACTGGATAATTAGTTCTTTTATATGGAATTTCAAGTTTATATCTTTCAAATCTGCTATCAGATAAATCTTCAAGAACTATTACTTTTCTTATTCTTACATTATCTTTGCTATTGCGATTAAAGTATAAAGCTCTAATCTTTGGGCGACGATATTTTTCTTCTGTCATTAAATAATTTACCCTATGGTTATTTAAGAATTGTTGTTATGAATATTTAATGCGATTTATTCTTTTGGTTTTAACTCTGGAAAAAACTTGTACAATTTGTCTCTTGCTTCTTCAAGAGCTTCAATTCCCTGTCTAGTAATTCTATTTGTACTATTCCTAAATCTTCCAGAATCAATAGTCTCTTTAAGTTCTTTAATTCTACTATCTATGTAAGAATCATAATTTCTTAACTTATCTTCAATTTCTCTTTCCATTATCTCTTCTCCAATTTCAAACTTATAAACTTTCCGTAGGCAAATTCACTATTGTCTTGTACTAAAATTGATGTAAGGAGAATCAAAGCAATTCAAAAAATTCATCTCGTGTTAGTCCAGCTTTTTTGATAATCGCAAGTAAAGTTCCTTTTGCAATCGTTTTATGATTCGGAACCGTTAGTCTTCGATAAGGAGGATTTTTATTTCTAAGAATCATATGGCTTCCAGTTTGATGATCAATTTCATATCCAACTTTTTATAAAGCTTTAACAACTTCAACACCAGAAATAATTGGCAATTTAGACATTGATATCAATAATCTCCTCTTCTATAGAGAGTGGTATTGCCTCACCATGTTTTTTTAAGCTTTCTAAATATCCTATCATAGCATCTTTTATATTATCTATGACTTCAGACCGAGTATTACCTTGAGAAATACATCCCGGAAATGCAGAACATTCTGCCACGAAAACGCCATCTTCATCTTGCTCAATATTTATTCTTATTTTCATAACATCTATCTAACTTCAAATTATTTAAATCTTTCCCGTTGGCAAATTCACTACCGATATGTATTAAATAAATTAATCGAACATAAACAAAGCTACATTGATTAAATTAAAATTTTTTAGAAATATTAAAATAAAAAAAATTGGAGTGGAAGTTTTCGTGGGACTTATTGAATAAACAATCATTGAGGCTTTTAGTAGTTGTCTGCTGAAACAGTCGCTTTCGCTTCTGCATTACACAGCAACTCTATCAACGTCGTCTTCTACGACGGCCTTTGTTGTCTCGTTTTGCGGATGGCTTCGAGCTTAGATGCATTCAGCTCTTATCCACATAATGCGTAGCTACGCGGCGTGCTCATAACAACCGCTCACCAGAGGCATCCGATTACCGTTCCTCTCGTACTAGATAATCGTTCCACTCAGACAACCACACTTCTAGTAGATATCATACAAACTGTCTCGCGACGTTCTTAACCCAGCTAACGATCCCTTTTAATGCGTGAACTCCGACACCCTTGGACGCCTGTGCACATCCAGGATAGGAAGAGCCGACAGCGATGTACCAAACCGCCCCGTCAATATGGACTATCGGGGGCGACAAGCCTGTTATCCTTGGG
>PFCY01000008.1:28068-32605 GCA_002763085.1 Candidatus Pacearchaeota archaeon CG10_big_fil_rev_8_21_14_0_10_32_14
GTCAAACTGCCCGCCAGTTGATGTCCCCTAAAGGGTAAGTAGTTTTAAGAAAAATGGGTAGTATTACAAGTTCGCTCCATCCCCACCGAAATGAGGACTTCGACGCTCCTACCTATTCTATGCGTTCCTCTTAAAATCACAACAACAAGTTGCAGTAAAGTTCCACAAGGTCTTCGCTTCCCACTAGAAGTCCGTGGCATTTTCACCACAAAATATTTTCAGAAGGTCCGAGATAGGGACAGTGACAACCTCGTTAAACCATTCATGCACGTCGCCATTCAGACGACAAGGCATTACGCTACCTTAAGCGAATTGTTACTTTCATTTAACATGAAGTTAAATTACTAACCATCTTTCGATGGCGCTTCAACATTTCTATTGAAGTCTTCATGTCTCCATGAAGATCGGACTATATCATCACGATTGCAATTTAGTTTTAGCTCGTGTTTGGCGTATAGTCTCTGAGGATCCCAAAGAATTTAACACTTCATCTAGTTTATATCGTCGCTGTTTTCCCCCACTATTCATTGTAAAAACTTTCTTCAATAATTTTTTAAAATTATTTATATCTGCATGTTTATGTTGATCTAAAGATTCAACAACTTCTGCAAAAATTTCAAAGTCTTTATTTTTTGTCATTAATGGATATTTACGGAAAAACGGAATTACTTTATCAACTAAATCTCTTCTACTTTGAACAACAAATTGCATTGTTTGTTCTTGTCCATATTTTTTTATAACAATACCACAATTCAAAACTTTTTGTAAAAGATATAAAATCTCTTTATGATTTGAATTTTGAGTTACATGAAATACTGGATCAAGCACCCATCTTACTTTTGCAGATTTTTGATTTTTTAAAGCAATGCAGAAGCACCCTTCTCCATCAATAAATCCAGCCAAGTAATAAATAAGTTGTTCTTGGTTCATGACCATATATAGAAGGTCAAATATTTAAATCTTCGGTTTCCTGCGGATCGTCTCTATCTTTTAGATTTTTACTGACGATAAAATTTATTATCGACGAGTACCAAAAGCCTAGCGAGAGTTTCCCGCATACAGCCAAATTTTGATGCCCCCTAAATTGAGGGTCATAGTTACCCCCGCCGTTTGATGGGCATTAGCTCCCTTGAAAAAGAGTTTTAGACACCACCACTGGGCAGGTCTCACCAAGTATACACGTCCTTTCGGATTAGCACTTGGTTACGTTTTTGGTAAACAGTCGGGCCATCCTTGTTACTGTGATCTATGAATGCATGCAAATTTCTAAGCACACAAAAATAGACACCCCTTCAGCCGAAGCTACAGGGCCAATATGCCGAATTCCCTTATCTCGTTTAAACCTTACATGTCTTAGCCTAATCAGCTAGGGCACCAGTGTCGGTTGTGGGTACAGCTAATTACACCGTCACATCGTAAACTTTTCACTGACTCCTGGACTCAGCGATTTTGTCCTGCAAATTCATAAAGATCTCAGCATTACGCTAACTTTATTTTTTTACAAGAACACCCTTTCGAGTGCTCACATATCCGGAAGCTATTCACAACAAATGCAATCAGTTCAGGAATATTAACCTGATATCCATTGTCATACGCAGTTAAGGTATGACTTAGGTGCTGACTAACCCTTGGCTAATGAATATTGCCAAGGAAACCTTGCCCTTTCGACATTTTCCATTCTCAGGAAAATCACATCCTACTTTTGCCAGGATTTTCATTCCTCTTCGCTCCACACCTTCTCTCGAAGATGCTTCTACGCAAAGAAGACGCCTGCTTACCCGAACGCTCTTAAGAGCGCCGCTAAAGTATCGGTAATATGTTTAGCCCCGTCCATTTTCCTCGCCCAAAATCTCGATAGGTGAGCTGTTACGCTTTCTTTAAATGGTAGCTGCTTCTGAGCTTACATCCCTACTGTCTCAGATTTTAGACAGAGTTTGTTACACTTAACATATATTTTGGGACCTTAACTTTAGTCTCCATTGTTCTGGTCTTGGAAGTGTATCTTACATACACACCCTGTTTCCTGTTCTAAGCAGTTAACAGTTTCTGAGTTGGAAAAAAACCCGTAGTCATTAGACCCTGCAATTTTTATCCGTACTTTACACCGTTAACAAACAAAACAAGACTATACGGAGGCATATTTCAGCAGGAACCAGCCATCGCCGGGTTAGATAAGCTTTTCACCCCTATTCGCAGATCATTCGAGTGCATGTTCACAACACCGGTTCGGGCCTCCATCCCCCTTTCGGGAGACTTCACCCTGTCCACGAATAGATCACCCGGTTTCAGGTCAAACCCATGTGACTCGCGCCTTTTCAGACTTGATTTCTCTTCGATTACCTTACAATGTAAGTTAGTCTTGCCACATGAATTAACTCCCTGGCCCGTTCTTCGAAACGTACGTTACAACCCTTCCACACTTAAGTGAATAGAGCAGTAACTATCTGTAACTATTAGATTTCAAGTCTTTTAACCCTCTGTTAAGAGTACTTTTCAGCTTTCCCTCGCGGTACTAATGCGCTATCGGACTTTGGTTCTATTTAGGGTTAGCAGTTAATCCTGCCATATTCAGACCTCCAATCCAGGAAGCCCTACTCTCTTAAGAATCATCATATCGTCTTCAAATACGGGACTATCACCCTCTGAGGTAGCACGTTCCAGTGCACTTTTCTTCGACGACTTAGACTACATCTCACCACATCTCAATCTCTCTTTCGAAAGAAGATTCAGCTTGCCCTTCGCCCATTTCGCTCTCTGCTAATAAGGGCATCACGTTATGTTTTCTTTTCCTGTCGGTACTAAGATGTTTCAATTCCCGACGTAATTCCACCTTTCGGTGCATTCGGAGACCCTGGGTTCAATGACTGCATGCGTCTCGCCCAGGCTTTTCGCAGCTTGCCGCGTCCTTCTTCAAGTCCAAAACCAAGCTATCCGTCTAATAGTATAATAGAATGTTTATTCATTATTATCTCGTATAATATTTTGTAAGTTAAACCACAAAACTTCCACTCCTTGCTTCATAGCGTGAATATAATTGCTCAGCGCGATAAACCACTCAAATGGTGGCTCACCGTCGATGTTACGTCAAAGGTCGATGTCCAATCAAAGCATATTGATTGGCTTTGTCGTACTTGACGTACATTCGTTGATGTTTTAGTTCGTCACCGAACTTCATTTTATTGAATATGATTATTGATGTGTTTCTTCTAATTTGTTACTTACGTTTCTATGAACATAAGTATCCATACAAACTCGACCCTTCCCTTCATATTTTCTTCTAAATCTTTCTAATGCAGATATCATAACGTCTCCGGAATGATTTACTCCATAATTTCCAGGTTCAAATAATTCTCCACCTTCGACGATGTGAACTTCATAGTCGGCTATTTTGACAAATTTAACTTCGTGTTTTGGAACATCTGGATTTTTTGGGACATAAAGTTCTAAATCTACATGGCTACCTACAGGTAAGACATCGATTTCTAATTTTGCAACAATTGTTTTTGTCATTTTCGTATTAGTATTTTAATTTTAAGAAAACCATGGACCCGCCGCGAATTGAACGCGGAGCTCATCGGTGCAAGCGAAGTGTTTTGCCGTTAGACTACGGGCCCTTAACAAGCTCGTAGTAAATCTGGTTTTTAAAACTTGCCAGGTTTTTCTTCAAATTAATTTTTATTTATCACTTCTCTCCGACGGAGAGAAGATCATTTTCATCTTTGAAAAAAAGATGATGTATGTAGAAGCGAAGACACCTAGCGGTTTCTTTCGCATAATCTTCCCTTAAATATGCTGCCTATCCGTCGTAGATTATAAGTTATAAAACAACCTCGCGATTTTCGTCGGAGGCAATTTAAAAAATCGCCTTTCCGCGTTTCGAGGAGATTGTTAAAGAACCAGAGGGTTCTTTAAAAAATATAGGAGGTGATCCAACTGCAGGTTCCCCTACAGTTACCTTGTGACGACTTAACCTACCTTGTCATACTAAAGTTCTCCTCCGAAGAGTTTCACCATAATATAACTCGGTTGGTTTGACGGGCAGTGTGTGCAAGAGACAGTGACGTATTCACCGGACTCTGATAAAATCCGATTACTACGGATTCCAGCGTCATGAGGATAAGTTGCAATCCTCAATCTGAACTGAGCCAGACTTTAAGAGATTGGCTTCTCCTTTCGGAGTTGCATCTCATTGTATCTGACATTGACGCGCGCGTGTAGCCTAGGGGATTAGGGCTGTACTCACCTAACGTAGCCCGCACTTTCATCCATGTTACCATGGCAATCTGCATATAGTTCATTAGTAAATATGCACGCGGGTCTTGCCTGTTACCTGATTTAACAGGTCACCTCACGGCACAGGCTGACGTCGGCCATGCAACTCCGCTCAGCGTGTCAGGTAAGCCCTTCAGACTGACCTTCATCCTGCTGTCGCTCCTAGTGAGGTTCACGGTGTAGAATCTAATTGAACCGCACGCGTCACCCGTTGTAGTGTCTCCCCGCCAATTCCTTTAAGTTTCGGCCTTGCGACTATACTTCC
>PFCY01000010.1 GCA_002763085.1 Candidatus Pacearchaeota archaeon CG10_big_fil_rev_8_21_14_0_10_32_14
TCAAACCTCCTTTTAATTTTATAAGTTAGTTAGAATTAATTAATTTGGGATGAAGCCCTTTAATCCAAAATATTTATAAACAATGTTTTACTACTTCAAACATAAAAGATGGCGAAAAATGGCTTACTTTCTTTAGAGAAGAAAGTTTCCCCGGAAATCAAAGAAACTTTGCTAGATAAAAGATGGTGAGCAAGAAAAAAATTTCTAGTCGGAATAATTCTAAAGATAAAATATTTGATAAAAGATTAGCGTTCTTTGTCGCTGTTATTGCTATAACTGCGATTGCGATTGTTGCTGTGAATTTTGGAAAGAATGATGATAGTGGAGTGAGTTTGAGTCCTGGAGATGTTGCATATTATAAATTTGAAGGTAATTTGGATAATGCACTAAATCTTGTTGATTCTCCTTCATTCATTCCTATATCTGGATCAAGATCATTTGGTCCTGGAAAAGTGGGAAGAGCAGTTAAACTTTCTGGTAATACTGGGATTAATAAAACTATAATGTCTGGATTTAATTCTCAACTCGGATCAATATCAATGTATGTTAAATTGCCGGTGGCAACTAATAATTTAGGAAGTTTAGGTAAGAGTGTATTTTTATTTTCGGATGGAACTGGAAGACCTTTAGCTCCTTACTATGAATCAGGAAGAAGATTTTATGTTATGATTGGTGCAGATGGTAAACTTCATTTTAAAGATGATGGATCATTATGCCAATCTTTGCTTATTGATTCATCGACAGCATTAAATTGGAAAGCAAATGAATGGCATCATTTTGCTATTATATGGAGTACAGACAAAACCAAACAAAAGATGTTTGTGGATGGAGTAGATGTAACTTCTTATGGTTTTGTATCTGGAGTTAAACAAAATTCATTGTGTCAAAGAGGTCAAACCTTGAATATTTCTATAGGTTCGCTTTTTGGACAAAGTTATTCAAATGTTTATAGCGGGGATTTATACCTTGATGATTTGAAGGTTTATAATAGAGTTATATCTGGACAGGAAGTTTGTCCTGTTGGATCACAGTGGAATGCGGGGCAAGGGAAGTGTAATTATCCTGATTTAGTAGTCGATTCAATATTATTATCCCCAAATATAGCTTCAGGAGACGTTTCTGGAACGATTGTTAATATTAAAAATATTGGATTAGCTCCTACTATAAATATTGGATTGACTCCTATCAATGGGTTTTATAATGCTGTTACATTGGTTGACAATTTAAACACAAATACTTATTTTGGAGGTTATGGATTAGTATCAAATGCCCAATCAGGAATTCTTCAACCTAGTGGAATTTTTACAATTAATGTTCCGCGAGGAGATTTTTCAAAAGTTTCTAGGCCCGGAACATATAGTATTAAAGTTGAATCGGACTTTTCTGGGACTAGTTATTGGTCAAATCTTGTAGATGAAACAAGTGAAACAAATAACGAATTGTCTAAGTCTTTTACAATTACTGGTTCTTGTACTGATACTGATCCGACTGATATTAATTATTTAAAAGGAACTGTAATTGGAGCTACATACAGATCTGATGGTAGTCTTTTAGATCCATTTACTTCTTCTTATGTTGATTATTGTTATGGTGGTTGGGCCGAACCTGATCAACTTTATCCCCATTATTATCAAATACAGTATAGTTGTGACGCAAAGGGTAGGTTAATACAAAATGTTGTGACATGTCCATCAACATGTGATGCATATGGTTTAGCTTGTGGTACTCCACCCGTAAATCTAGCATGCGATCTTTTAAGTTCTGCAACTAAAGCAAAGGTTCAAGGATTAAAAAAAGATGGTAACACTTTATTGCTTACAGAGTCTACTATTACTACTCCGATACCAATTAGCAATTATTATAAAACCTATTTTGTAATTCCGGGAAACCCTAGAAGTAATGACGGTGGAATGGTGTATCAATTGAAGAAATCTGAAATGTATCCCCCAATGATTGGAGGATCGCGTTGGGCAGGGGTATATATAACAATCAATGATTTTAAAAATACAGATTGCAGTGTTTATCAGGGATTAAATCAATATTTACCTTTTGTAACTGATAATCCAAGTACTCCTACAATTGAAAAGGGATGTATTGATCATGGAGATAATTTGGAATTATCGTTTTTTGCTGGTCCAGGAATTTATTCTGATTATCAATATTTTGTTATTGATAATGGAAGGTTTAGAACTGTAGATCTAAGTGACTCAACTTTTAGTTCGAGAAGGTATTTAATGACAATAGGGACAGATTCAATAACCGTTAATTTCCCGACATTCAGCGGATTAACTGAACCAATTTCATTTGAATCTTGTTTTGCTTAATTTCCATTTTCTCAATCTCTCCTCCGAACATCAATTCTTTTCTTTGAAAATTATCTATCGTTCTTTTCATTCCTCAAAACCCTTTCTCTAATAAAAAGATAAATTTATAAATATCAAAAGGTTACAATTTATGTATCTTTATGATACACAGAGAAATCTTCAATATTTTGATTGGAGTTACATTAAGTAGTTTTCTCTGAAGTCTCATAAAATCCGAAGGATTTCGCGATATTAATATAAAACGTTCATAATGACCTTGAAATTAATAGTTGAAAAATTAGCCAGAGATGACAAAAAATTCATATTAGGAGATGAAATAAAAGATTATTGTAGAAGGTTATCTCTAAACTATCTTCCGACTATAAAGTATTTGCTTCGCAACAAATATCTCGCCAGAGTTTTTAGAGGAATATTTTATATTTATTCCCTCGAAGAAAGAAAACTGGGTAAATCTGAGATGAACTCTTTTGTAATTATAAAAGAAGCATTAAAGATCAAAAGAGTCGTGAATTGGTATTTTGGTCTTGAAACGGGACTGAAATTCAATAATCTAACGCATGAATATTTCACTATAGACTACGTCATTAACGATACCATCTATAGGGCTAAACCAATAACAATCATGGGAAAGAAAGTAAAATTTTATAAGGTTTCTCCTAAAATGTTTTTAGACGGAGTTGTCAAGAAAGATATTCATTATTCTGATCGGGAAAAGACCCTTCTTGATCTTTTATATTTAAGGCATTATAGTAAAGAAGAGTTTGAAGAAATCGCTGAGGCGCTATCAAAAACAAAATTACTCAAATACTCGAAAAATTATGATAAAAGAGTAATAAATATTGTAAAAGAGTTAAAATGATAAATAAAGAACTAACAGATTTTATCTCAAAGAGAATGAATATAGTTCAAAGAGACTTGATAGAAAAAGATATCATCCTAAGCAAAATTCTTTTTCATTTAATCCAAGATAAAAATTTTTCACAGGACTATACTTTCAAAGGTGGAACTTGTTTAACAAAATGCTATTTGGGGTACTATCGATTTTCAGAAGATTTGGATTTCACTTATGTGAACCAAAAAGAGTTTATGGGAAAATCAAAAAAGAAACTTCGAGATCTTATGTCAAAGAAAATTGAAGAAATGGGAAAACTCATAAAAGGTATATCTGAAAAGCTCGAATTAGATTTTAAAATGGAGAAGGAGAATAAAAGATATTTTCAATTCGGTGGAAGTAATGCTTTTGTGACCTTTAAAGTTTGGTATAATTCAAAAGAATTAGAAAAAGAATCCTTTGTTAAAATTCAAGTGAATCATATTGAAAAATTGATATATCCTCTAAAGGAATCGGATGTAAGATTCATTTTGCCCAAGAATCTTGAAAAAGATTTTTCTTTCATTGCATCTGAAGATGTTGATGCACTCTTGACACCGTTCAAGATCAAATCCTATGACATAAAAGAGATCCTTATAGAAAAGGTGCCAGCGATATTAACACGAAGAGGAATTAAAGCAAGAGACTTCGTTGACGTGTTCTTAATCGTAAAGAAAGAGAGATTAGACTTGAATGATTTTAAGAAACAAATAATCGAAAAAATAAATGATATGCTGAAGTTTGAAAAATATACTCTTAATATAAAGAATAAAGAGTTTCAACTTAAAAATAAATTGATTTTAGGTGATGAAGAGAATTTCATGTTAAGACCACTCGATAAAAGTTTTCCTAAATTTCTAAAAGAATTTGATATCTTCTTAAAGGAAATAATAAAAGGATTGAAGATTTGATGGAGACATAAGAGACTTTTAATATATATGATTTTTATAAACAATCTTTATAAAACCCTAACTCTCTTTTTATATCATGGCGAAGAAAATTTCTGAAAAAGATAAAGAGGAAAAAGAATTGGATGATACAAAAGATTCTTCAGGCGAACCTATTGATAAAGATAAAGAATATAAATTAACTGATTTACCTGGAATCGGACCGGCTGTTAGTGCGAAACTTGAATCGGCGGGAGTTTATGATCTTATGAGTTTAGCAGTTATGGGACCCGCGGAGCTCGGCGATGCTGCGGGCGTATCGCCAGTTGTTGCAAGAAAAGCAATTCAAGCTGCTCGAAACATGCTGGATTTAGGATTTCAAACTGGAACGGATTATGCAAAGAAAAGAGGAAATGCAACTTTTATTACTACCGGAAGTAAAAATTTGAATGACCTTCTTGGGGGAAAAGGTATTGAAAGCAGAGCCATAATTGAATGCTTTGGAGCGTATGGTAGCGGTAAGACGCAACTTGGATTAACTCTTGCCGTTAACGTACAGCTTCCTATTGAACAAGGTGGTGCAAATGGAAAAGCAGTTTTCATAGATACTGAAGGGACTTTTAGACCTTCAAGAATAAAACAGATCGCCGAAGCGATAGGCGCGAACAACGAAAAAGTTTTGAAAAATATTTTTGTGGCGAGAGCTTTTAATTCTGATCATCAAATTCTATTAGTTGACAAAGTTTCTGAAATGATAAAAAATGGGGAGCCTATAAAACTAGTTATCGTTGATTCTTTAACTGCGCATTTTAGGGCGGAATATTCTGGAAGAGGACAACTTGCAGATAGGCAACAACGATTGAATAAATATTTACATAACTTGATGAAACTCGCTGAACAACATAACTTGGCAGTTTATGTCACGAACCAAGTCATGTCAAATCCAGCGCAGATGTTCGGAGATCCAACGACTGCGATTGGAGGTAATATAGTTGGACATGCTTCTACTTATAGAATATATTTAAGAAGAGGAAAAAAAGACAGCAGAGTTGCAAAATTAATCGATTCTCCAAACTTACCGGATAATGAAACGGTTTTCTTCTTGACAGAAGCTGGAATTAGAGATGGCGCTATTGGTACAACTGAAGATTAAACTAAACGTTTTTATTTATTAAGAGGGATAAACCTATTTATTCTTAGACACGTTCTGCTTCTTCTAAATAGATAGAAAATGAATTGTGTGGAGCAAGCCATAAAGTTTTCAGGATAAAATATCACTTTGTCTTTTGCATCAAATACAGAAAAGATTTGTTTCTCAATGAAAAATATACCAAAACAATAAAGAAAACTTGTGATGAAATAGAGAAAAGATATTATCTAAAATTTGAAACAATTGGATTTGATGAAGACCATGTTCACTTTATGATTCAGTCTGTACCCAAATATTCCGCATTAAAAATATTTCAAATTGTAAAAAGTATAACTACAATAAAAATGTTCTAAGATAATAAAGAAATTAGAGAGAATTTGTATGGAGGGGAATTTTGGAGTGATGGAGGTTCACTCTTAGACATGCTCCTAAAACGAAAGAGTTTAAATCCCCTCCTCTACCCACGCCCTACTCGTGATCTCACTTTTCCTCCATGACCTTACCCCGAAACGCGAAGTCACTCGTCTACCCAGTGAAGAATTTGAATAATAAACTCGTTCGTTTTATAATAAATATTTTAATTTTATAACTAAGGTCTATTCAAAAAATTTGTTTTCTAAAATTAAACTTTCCGAAAGAAATCCTACTCTTTTAAGGGTAGGATGAATTTCGTTCATTCGTCGCTAAGTATTTATTTCTCGATTGATTATAAAAATGGGCTAGTTTCTAGCCCATTGAAAGTCTAACTTAGTTGAAACTTTCTAAAACTAGATAAATGTTTGCATTCGCTTAGCGAATGCTCTGGAGGAAAAATGCAAACGCAGATTGAGATAAACCCATACAAATCCTACGGAAGCTCCGTCGGAAATAATCTGAAATCAATTCAGATAACAACTAAATACAGATATCAAATGATGAAACAAGATAAGTTTAAAACTTTTTGTAAAATTTCAATTGAAGAAGCGTGCAAAAAATGGAAAATAGAAATTATTATTTTGAAAGTTTTGAACGAGCACGCGCACATAATTGTTAATTGTCCACGAACAATGTGCGATGCGAAATTGATGCAGATAATCAAAGGGTTATCAAGTTATATCTTATTCAGGTTGGTTCCTGATTTTAGGAAAAGATATCCTAATGGAGAATTTTGGAATGATGGATATTTTTGTGCGAGTTGTGGAAGTGATTTCGAGAAAGCATTGAAATACATTGAGAATCAAGAGTTGCATCATAGATATATTTAGCGTCGTGGACGCCTCGCTTTTTGCGAAGCAAAAAGTTTGCCGAAGGCAAACCCTTTAGGGCGTAGGAGGGCGTCACATATCTTCTTTTCTTAACATAAGTCTAGCATAAAAATTTTCATTCACTTAAAATTCTTCTCACTAAATCTGCATTTTGTTTTACTTGATCAGAATATTTTTGGAACATACCGACGATTATTGCATCACTCGGTTTGATTGAATCAAATGCATATTTAAATGCAGATTCTGTATCTTGAGGTGTAGAGGTTTTTCTTCCCGCTCCAAGAATTTTGAAACCTAAACAAGGTTTTTGTGTTGATCAAATTTGCTGTATCATATATTTCGCATCATCGTCATCGAAAACTTCTTCTTTGAATCCTTGAGTCGCTTGAACATGTTTGACTCCCTTTGCTAAGAGCCTATCCACATAGACAGGCTCTCCAAGTAATAATTCCACAAGCCAAATGAAGCATCGC
>PFCY01000088.1 GCA_002763085.1 Candidatus Pacearchaeota archaeon CG10_big_fil_rev_8_21_14_0_10_32_14
CATATTTTCTTTAGAATAAGTATTTAGCGGGGTGGCGACGCTCCACCCTAAAGGGATGGAGATATCTCCTTAATTATAAAATGCAAAAACTTCATTACTATAGCACAATGAAAAACAAAAGAGGCTTCAAAGAAGTTACTTTGAATGTTTTGAATCGTAAACCACTTTATGCATTTATTATTTTTCTTTTTTTGAATATCAATATGGTTTTTGCGAGTGATATGATTTTTCAACAAGGAAATCTATCGGTAAGCAATAATGCACTTTATGTTAATTCAATATTAAACATGACAGGAATAGGAACATCTTCTCCAGATACAAGATTTACGCTTCAATCTCCATCTGGAGCAAGTGGAATAAAAAATTTATCTTCGATTAAAAATGCAGTCGGAAATTCAAGATTCTTTTTACAATACGATATTGATAATGTTAGATTGTATTTAACTAATAGAAATGAAGATGTAATACTCAGTGTTCATGAACCTAGTGGAGGGAGAGTGGGTATCGGAACATTATCTCCCTCAGTTAAATTGGAAGTTAATGGTACAGGAAATATTACTGGAAAACTTTATTTAAATAATACTGATGTTTCAACTTGGCTTTACAATGAAACAATAGCATCTGGATGGAATAAATCTGGAAATAATTTGTTTCCGGGAAATTTAAATGATAAAGTTGGTATCGGAATGAGTACACCAACTGCAAATCTAACTGTGATTGGGGATACTTCAATTAGTGTAAATCTAAACGTATCAAATACTTTCAATGTGAATAATACAAATTTATATTATGGAGGAAATGGAGCAAATCTTTCAACAATTTATTTTAATGGAAGAATTAGTGGAGTTCAAGAATCTATTATTTGGGATGATGACCTAGGAAGTAATTTTATAATGAGAAGAACAAATAAGCCAACAACAGCTGGACAAAGACTCGGATTATTTGGAGCTGGGGGTTTTGATGGAAATATTTCTACCTCCTCTGTATTCTTTAATTTTTTATCAAGTGATAATTGGAATACAACCTCTCATCCTTCTGAACTTACAATTCAAGTAACGGGAAATAATTCAATCTCAACAACTAATGCAATCCAAATAGGAAGTAATGGTCATACCTCTATAGGTGGAGACGTTTCAACTCCATCTTATTGGTTATCGGTTATAAGATCGACAAATGCTATGAATGTTTCAGATGTCCTTTATGTTGATGGTTCTTCAACGAGTGGTGTAGGTATTGGAAGAGGAGCTTCTTCAATATCGGGAGGAGTTTTGAATGTATATGGAAATGTAAATATAACAAAGAATATTACTGTTGATGGATTCTTTGTTTATAATAAATCTGCAGACACGGGTCTTGATTCATGTACTCTTGTCGCTGGTGCTTGCACTATTTCAAATAAGAGAGTTACTGCAAAGACCGTTATAATCTGTACAGAACAGAACCTAGGAACAGTTACTTTGCCCCAAGGAGTCGGTGTGACTGCAAGAACAGCTGGAAGTCAATATACAATAAAATCATCATCTGCAACAGATACCTCATGGGTAGCATGTATTCTATTTGAGCCGGCTTGACTAACTATTTCATAAATGACGATAAGAATTTATTTAATTTTTCTACATATCGATAATTCCGTCTTTTGTTAAAGCAGCGAATCTTATTCCGGCTGGAAGGTTTAGGATTGCTGAGATTAGCGCCATGTGTTCTTTTCCGTCGCCAGAGGCGATTGAAAGCGCGACTTCGGTTCCGTTAATTTTGCCTTTTAAGTTTGATAGTAATTCTTCCCTTAAATCTTTAATTCTTTGATTGAGCTGGACTTTGATAAACTCAGTTTTGCTGTCAATAGAGTTGAAATTATCACGAGCAAAATCGTCGCCGATAAGAATTATTTTTTCCCATTCTCCCTGTTTTATTAATCCAGAAACTTGAGCCCACGTCCCTTTTCCTGAAGATAATAATGCTACTAGCTCCATATTCTGTAAAAAGAGTTTTGGTTTTTAAGGATTGTTGTGAATGAGATGTGGGATTGTTTGATAGAGTTGTAACTAGATATAGGAAATTTTATAAAGGCATTTAGCGGTAGGAAATTATTAAATCGCAGACTACATCGTTGTCAATTAATTTCTGATTGATGGCGCATAGGTAGTAGATTGCGCGATTACGCATACGCATCGCGAGACCGGAATACCCAATATGGCAGAAGAATTAAGTATTGAAAAACAAGTAGAGAATGCTTTGGTCACTTTGAAGTCTGGTGATAAAAAAAGAAAGTTTGTTCAGTCAGTTGATTTGATTATTAATTTACAAAAATTTGATTTGAAAAAAAATGCTATAAACTCTATTGTGACTGTTCCTCATAAAATAAAAGACAAAAGAATTTGCGCTTTCTTTGATTCTAAAGTTAAGAATGATAAGATCCTTATGATTGGTAAAGATGAGTTTAAGGGTTATAGTGATAAAGTACAATTGAAGAATTTGGCTAAGAATTATGATTTTTTTATCGCTGAATCTAAACTCATGCCGTTAGTTGCTTCAACTTTTGGTAGATCTCTTGGTCCGACGGGTAAAATGCCCTCTCCACAACTTGGAATTTTAATGGATGTTAATGAAAAATCGGTCAATGAAATCATTGATAAGATTAATCGATCAATAAAAGTCAGGACAAAAGAACCGTCGGTTAAAGTCATAGTCGGGAATGAATCTATGAACGAAAAAGATTTACTTGAAAATATTATGGCTGTTTATAATTTAGTTCTAAAGACTCTTCCTAGAAATAAAGAAAACATAAAGAATATGGAGATTAAATTCACTATGACTAAACCAATAAAAGTTAGTATAAAATAAAATGGCTGAAAAGAAAAAATCAACTGTTAAGAGAGAGAAACCTATTCCTACTAAGAAGTTAAATTCATCTAAAGAATTGAGTGATTTGTCTAAAAATAAAAGGACAATATTACTTGCTTCAATAAAAAATTTGCCGGCTTCGCAATTCCAGGAAATCTCTAAAAAACTTAGGGGGAAGGCAATTGTAAAAGTTCCTAAAAAAAATATTGCAATAAGGGCATTCAATTCTGTTAAAGAGGATAAGATGAAAGAACTGAATATGCAAATTATAGAAGACGTTGCGATTTTATTTTCAGATATGGAAGGCTTCGAGCTTGCTGGAGAACTTATGAGTGCGAGAAGTCCAGCGAAGGCGAAGAAAGGACAAATCGCCCCGGAAAATATTGAAGTTGAAAAAGGTCCGACTGACCTACTACCGGGTCCGGCTGTCAGCGAACTTGGTGCTCTAGGTATTCCGATAATGATTGACAAAGGTAAAATTGCTATTAAAGAAAATAAATTGATTGTTAAGAAAGGGGAAGCAATTTCCCAAGCAGCTGCAGATGTGATGGGCAAACTTGACATAAAACCATTCACTGCCGGATTTGAACCTTTGGTTATTTATGATACAATCGAAAAAAAGATTTATGTTAATATTAAGATAAATAAGGAAGAAACATTAAATGAATTAAAATATGCTTTCGGAAAATCTTTACCTTTCGCGTTGGAAATTGGATATGTTTGTGAAGATACAATCAAATTGATGATCGTAAAAGCAGGAAGAGAGGAACTTGCTCTTTTATCTTTAAGTAATACTCCTGAAGTTAAATCAGATGGAGAGGCAAATTAAAATGGAATATGTATACGGTGTTTTGTTACTGCATAAGACAGGACAAGAAATCAACGAAAGTAATTTGAAGAAAGTCGTTGCAGCAACCGGTGCTAACGTCGATGAAAGCAAAGTGAAATCACTTATTGCAAGTTTGAAAGGCGTTAACATTGATGAACAATTGGCGAATGCTACTTTAGCTGTAGCTGCTCCAGCAAGTGCTGGACATGCAGAAGCGAAGGCAGAAGCGCCAAAAGAAGAAGAGAAGAAAGAAGCTGCTGCAGAAGGGCTTAGTGCATTGTTTGGTTAAGGACTATTATTTTATAATGCACTAAGTCTGGCTTATTCTAGTTTGAACTTTTTAAGATGACTTGTTCTAAATGGATTCTTACAATAAAGTTTTAAAAGCAGTTAATCAATTATATTTACAAGCCTCCGTCGCATAATGGTATTGCACCAGCCTTGAGAGCTGGGCCCTTCGGGCTCCCAGGTTCGATTCCTGGCGGGGGCGTTTAGAAAAAGTTGGTTCCCTTGGAGAAAGGGTAAGCTAAACAAATAAAAAAATGGAACTACAAATAAAGAAAAAAAACTTGAGAAACATTTTAATAGGAGTAGTTTTATTAATTGTTGTAATCGGAGGAATATATTTTGTTAATCAAAAAAAATCTCCGACTAACTTAAATGGTGAATCTGAAATAAATAAATCGATCGATAACAATATGGCACTAAACAATACAAAAGTAATTCTTGAAACAAATAAAGGAAATATTGTTATTCAACTTTACGATGATATGCCTATCACTGCAGGAAATTTCAAAAAACTTGCAGAAGATGGAGTTTACGACGGTGTAATTTTTCATAGAGTGATTGATGGATTTATGATACAGGGAGGAGATCCGACTGGAACAGGATATGGAGATCCAAAAATTCCAAACATAAAAGATGAGTTCACTCATAAAGGCGGGAATAAAAATAATCGAGGAACACTTTCAATGGCTAACGCTGGGCCTAATACTGGAAGCAGTCAGTTCTTCATCAATTTAGTTGATAATAATTTCTTAGACGGAAAACATCCGACATTCGGAGAAGTTGTAGAAGGAATGGATGTCGTTGACGAGATTGCGAAAGTTGATACTAACGCACAAGACAGACCCCTTAAAGAAGTTAAGATTATTAAAGCGAGAGTTGAGTGAGAAGATTTCTAAAAAAATAAGTAGATGCAATTAAAGAAAAATTATTCTATCCCTAACCATCTTTTCCAGAAAGGTTTTTTTGTCTGAAAATGAACAATTTGATTTTGATTATCGACGACTTCAACTGTGATTTTAGGTTTTTCAACAATTTTTGGCGCTTTTTCTGCAAGTTCTTGGTGAGCTATATCCATCGCTTTTTGAATTTCTACTCTATTATAACCTTGATTGATTAAAGCCCACTTCAACGTTTCGTCATTATAACCTTTTTCTATGTTCTTTTTAAAATAATCAACTAACGATCTGATATATCCTTCTTTTGGCATGAGAATCCAACAAATGCCTAGTTTAAATATTTAGCGTTAATATAAAATATAGAAAGTGAATATTGTTGGAATCAGAAATAGCGAATTAATTTATGCTTCATCGTGGTCTTGTATAAAAATTCCGGGACTTTCTTTTTTTCTATAGATTTCCAAGATTATCAAAAGATATGCTAAAATCAGGGGACCGATGATAAATCCTAGGAGACCGAAAAATAAAAATCCCCCTATCATTCCAACCATGACAATTGATGTATTAATCCTAATTTTTCTTGATACAATCATAGGTCTTATGACATGTTCAATAGATGAGGAGATTATACCAAATATAAGAACCCCCAATGCTGCAGTATTATTTTGTTCTACAATTAAATAGATTACAACAGGAACCCACACGAGCATTGGCCCTAATATAGGCAATATTCCCACTATCACTGTAATAAATGTTAAATATAACGCATTTGGAACACCAAAGATAAAAAAACCCACCCCCGCAATCAGCCCCTGAAGTACACCGACAACTATTAAACCATAAATCACTGAACTTGTTATCCCTTTTGTGTATTCAAACAGTTTAGATTCAGTCTCTTTATTAAATGGAGAAAGACTTTTTACGTAATCTAAGATGTCATCTTTATCCCTTAATACGAAAAAGAAAGTAAAGAATACAACAAAAATATTTAGGAGGATAATCGGAAAATTTAAAATTATTTGAGTAAAACTATCTGTAATGGAGCCGGTTGATTTTGAGATAAACGCTTTGATGACTTTACCGACGTCATTTGAAAATGCTTCGGATTCAAAAAATGAGGGAAAGATCGCTTTAAGTGGAGTTACTATATCTAAGTCTTGAGATGCTTGATATATCTTGAAAGATTGTTTAATGAAAATCGGGGTTAAAAACCAAAGAGGTAAAATTATTATGACTATGAGAAAAAGCGTTATTAATGATGCTGTTAATGTTTTATTTTTAAAAAACTTTAAACAAAAATTAAAAATTGGCGCAAAAAGGAACGCGAGAATCATTCCACCGATAATAGATAAGAGAAATGGTTTGATCATTATCAAAGAAATGACTATCAATAACATTAAGAGGATTAAAATCGCACCTTTTCTCACATATTCGTCGTCAAGTCTTCCCATTTTCTATTGTTAATCAAGGCAAGTAGTTGAAATTTATAAATGTGACCCTTTTAATTAAATGAAAATGTTTTGAGAAAGATTGTTCCTCAAATAGAAAATATTATTGGATTATATAAATCGTTAAAAAGTTCTTTATTTTTTTATCTAGATTGAATGGAAAGTGGTTGATAGACCTGGATATTTTGGAACTAGCAGAGATGAGATACATAAAAGTTATGATGAAAAGTTTGGGAATAGCAATTGGAGAATTTCTTGACAATGGGGAGAGCAAATCATCCATAAACCAGAGGCATTCCAAATATATGAAGACGGGTATTATGAATTTTTTAAATCTGGTAAAGATGTTTTAGAATGGCTTGTATCAATTGCATCTGATGTTTATGATACTGCTCCGTCAAATGTTCAAGCAAGATTCAGTTATGATGTTCAAAAGACACCCAATAATCACGTACATGAGTTGCAATTCGAAGAGATGTTCTAAGAAATGGAGTGTGGTTTAAAGGGAATCATTTAATTCATGTTCGTCCTGAAAAAGAGGGTGAGAGATTGGGACCTTACTTAGAGCCTATCTCTATAGGCAATAATTTTTAGAAAAAATTTTGAAAAATAGAAGAATTTATAAATCTAAAATGGTTTTTTACTTTCTC
>PFCY01000108.1 GCA_002763085.1 Candidatus Pacearchaeota archaeon CG10_big_fil_rev_8_21_14_0_10_32_14
ATCAGTTTTTCTTTCCCTCCCCCTCCCCTCAACCTCTAAGGTAGAGGCTCCTCCCAGATTAGTGGGTGAGTAAATTACAAACAAAATCTCACAAAAAAATTTAATTTGGGATGAAGCTGGTGTTTTAGAAACATTTATCAATATAGATTAATTTTTTATGAGATGGTTGAAAAAACAATGACGTGTTTTGAATGCAAGAAGGAATTCACTTATACTTACAATCCAAGATACAAAAGAAAATTTTGTGATAAGTGTTCTGCGGAAAGGAAAAAGGCGTGGGGTGAAAGACATTTGATGACTTATGAAGAGGGCGTGGATTAGAATTGATAGTCATAAGGGAAAAGAATTATTTTGAAATTATTTTTCCATCAAGAGTGATTCCTAAATTCAAATGACCATCTATTTCTAAATTTACTTTTCCTGAATCATTATATGTTCCATTTACGTTCCAATCAAAATGCGGGCCTCCTCTAATGAATGTTCCAGAAATTTTCCCATCTTTGACTGTCAGATCTAGTGCACCATCAAATTTTGGACCCCATCTAGAAATTTCATATCTGTCATCTGAAATTTGTTTTACTTCCCAATTAATTTCTGATTTATGAACTTCTCCTTCTAATTTATTATACGAATTATTTTTTGCCTGGAAGTGAACGCTGGTTAAAGTTAGATCGACATAAGTGTTTATAGACGTGGGAGAAGTTTCTCCTGTAACTCTTGCATACGGGAAAAATGACTTTTGAATTTCCAAATCTATTACGCTATTCCCATACAACTTTTGTCCAACTAGTCCAGCAACGACTGCTGCAATGCTATTTTTTGCACGACCGGCTTGAACTTTATCATCAAATCCTGGAAAATCAGTATATTCTGTGCTAATTATTCCGGCTCCAGCGATTAATGTAAATGCGCCTGCAGATAAAGAGGTATTTAAGAATTTTCTTCTATCCATAAAAAAATTATTATAATAGCCTTTTTAACTTTTATTATGGTTAATTTGTACTTACATTAGATTTTGAATACGCTATCGCTCTAAGAGATAGGATTGACGAACTTAAAAAAGGGACGGAAAAGAAATGATAACTCAAATAATTTATTTGATATATGTATTTTTTTATATGGTTATTTTCTATTATAAATAAAATTAAAAAGAAATTATTATAATCCAAAAAATAGGTTTAATAATCTCGGGGGAATCTTTTCATTAGCAATCTTAATAAGACCAAATGTATTCTTTAAAAAAGGAAAGATTCTAGAGGGATATTTACTCTATCTTCTTCAGTTATTATTTCTTTTTTTGGCAGTATTTTTATTATTTAAATTAATTGGAATTGTAAAATGATAATAAATTACATTATTTTGGAAATAATATTATTCTTCTTATTTGGAACTGCATTTGTAGTGTGTGCAAATCTTCAAGGACATTATATTTATTCTCTTAGAAAATCTCTTGGAAATAGATCACCTAATTTTTATGACATTATTTTTTTATGGAAGTATGATATACCAGGTTTTATTATTCCTCATCCAATTACTATTTTAAAATACGTTTGGTTTAACGGATATGAAATTCAAGAAGCGAAAAAGATTGTAATTAAGATAAGAATATATCAATTGTTATCTATCTTATTTTTTATTTTTGCATTAATAACCCCTTTAATGGTGGAAATAATCCGGTGATAATCACCGTTTATCCATTTCCTTCTGCAACTTTCTTACTTCTTCAATCACTCTTATGTCTGGAGATAGAATAAAAACGTGATCGTCTTTTGATCTGACCGCCCGGTAGATTCGTTGCAGGAATTCGCGGGAAGCTTTATCTTTGTAAAATTCCCAGTATTCGTCGGGGTGGGTTTTTTGGAGAATTTTCCAAAATGTGTCAGAGACGTTTGGGTTGGGGTATTTTGTGAAAACAATTGAACGGCACATATCTCCTGGAAAATCTACACCGCGCGAAGCGCGTGTTGAAAAAAATTCTTTTGATAAACCAGACTTGAACATGGAAATTGATCTTCCAGATTTGTCGTCGTTTTGAATTTCTTTTAATTTTTCGCTCGTCATCAAATTATGCAGATCATATTTTTGTTTTTCATTTTCATTTGGAAGATCTAAAAATGATTGGACGTGAATCAAAGTTGGATTAATTGATTTTTGAAGACAAGTTGAAAGCGCGTCAAGATATCTTTCTCTTGAAGAAGAATCAGACTTCATGGAAGCGTAACGGCAATCCATCTCTTTACGAGTCATATTTATCTCTACATTCCCCAAGTTAAGAGTTTCAGCTTTTACCTCACTGTAATCGTATATTTTGAAAATCTTTTTTATGATATTTTTAGAGTGGAGAGTTCCAGACATAAAAATCAATGCTTTACTCTTATCCAGCAAATCTTTAACTTTTGAAGAGAGATTTGTGCTAACTAATTTTACATAAAGATTTTCGTCTTCTTTTCTATATGTGACGAAGACTTCATTGTATAGAGTTTTAAAATTGTTTGCAATTTCGAGAGCTTTGTTAGAATAATTTATTTCGTCTAGCAAGATCAACGATTCAAGATCTGTGTTTTTTGAAATAGCTTTAAGAATAGATTCTATTTTTGTTTCACTTATATGGAAAATTTGATTCTCATCTATTCCGACTGCTTGCTTATTTTTTTCTTCGAGAGCAATTAATTCTTGCGCTTCATCAATAGATTCTTTTGTTTGAACCGAATTAGGTTGAATCATTTTTAAAGATGAAGCAAGACGTGAAAGATTTAATTCGTCTTGATCAAAAAGACCGTCTAAAAAATCATCGGCCTCATCTATTATATCGACGTCGGTTTCCGGTTTTCTTCCCATCGCCATTTCGAGTTTATATTTTGCAGCGTTGAAAATTATTATATCCGCCTTTACATAAGCCAAGAACTGATCGTAATACGAGCAACCTTCTTTTCTGTGATAGAAAACAAAATCTTTTCCGTTTACACCTCGGTATTTGTATTTTTTTACAGATTTAAAATAAGGGATGTCAAATTCAGACGGCAAAATAGGACTCCAATAAGGATTGCTCGGAGCGATGTTAAGTCTTTTTATTTCTTCTAGATCAAGTAAACTCTCTCCTTCATAATAAGGATTTTCTTTACAATATTCTACAATCTTAGAATAATTTTTTTCTGTGATCTTTATGTTTTCTGGAAGCTCTGGATGGGCGCAAGATATGCCGGGCATTATAACTGAATCGTGATTGTCCCTGCCTGTTATCATTGCGATTTTTATTTTTCGTCCAGTGAGGGAATTAAGATATTTTTTCCCTAAATAATCTTGTTCATATTGTCTTTGAAGGTTTTTTAATGGGACAACAACGGCGGCTTTTCCATTCAAAGAACGGGCTACATTGAGAGCGATAGCTGATTTTCCGCTTCCACAAACTCCGTGAAGAAATATTACTTTCTTTCCTGATTCTATGAGGTTGACAATCTCTTTAACAACGTCTTCCTGAGTTTTTCCATTTGAGAAAAGAAGAGGTTTTATTTTATTGTCTTGTTCATTTAAGTCCCAGAATTTATTTTCGAATATTTTTTCTAAAGGAGGAGAATAATCCTCTTTAAGAAATTCAAGTGAGTCTGATGTTTTTAGAGGGTAGGAATGATGAGAATGTTTTTTGTAGTAAAAACTGCCCTGTTTATCAGAGTTGGTTGAAACCATCCTTCTTTGAGAATAGGGGGGGTTAGATGGCGATGAATTTTGGAAATAAACTTTATCATTATATTTTGGCTCTACCTTTGCTCCGTCAACTACAAGTAATTTTCCGTTTTCATCAAATAGCATCCTCTGTTTTTTATTTTCCTCTTTTGACATAAATTGTTATTAGAATAGTTCATTTAAAAGAATTTGTTTATTTAATCTTCTAAGTTATTTAATCAGATAATAAATTGCTTATCAAAGACCAGAATCTTTAAATAAAAACATTTCATTGATATAATATGGCTAGGTCGGCGGCAGGAATAATCATTTCATGGTTTTTTACTTTATTAGCAATTATTGTTTTAGTGCTACTTGCAAATTTCGTTGCATATGCGCTCCCTAATCCAATAGTTCTTGATCTTGTTGCTTTTTTGAATGGGAACGTATGGTTGTTGATCATCTCTTCGATATTCTTTTATTTAGGGGCGTTATTCTATAAATATGGGTTCCCTGTAAATATTTTAACACCTCCTTTTGATGGTGTTGGAAGCGTTTTCATAGTTGCTTTTTTGATAAATCTTGTCGAAGTAACGGATGCTTATTCAGGAATTGGAGTTGGATACGTACTTAAATCATATTCATTCATAATTTACATTGTTGTGTTTATTCTTGTCGTTCTATTAGGATATGTTGCAGTAGCTCAAAGACAACAGAGAGTCAAAGAACATAAAATGAGGAAGGAAAGACATATAGATAATCGACATCATTAACAATTTCTTTAGATCAAATTAAGTTTAAATAGAATTAATTAACATTTTTAAAGTAGAATTTCTTTATATAAAAATGAATGAAGTTTGGTTATATTCGCTACTTAGTGTATTTATTGTGAGTTTAATATCCTTAATAGGAATTTTTACTTTTTCTATGAGTATTGAAAAAATGAAAAGATTTTTAATTTATCTTATAAGTTTTTCGGCGGGGGCTTTGTTTGGGGATGCATTCATACATCTATTACCGGAGGTGGTGGATGAAGCCGGTGGGTTTACTTTGACGATTTCGATAAGCCTGCTTTCAGGGATAGTTTTCTTTTTTATAATAGAAAAAATTATTCACTGGAATCATTGTCATATGCCTATAGAAAGAGAAGGTAAAACTCCGCATGTCCATACTTTTTCGATAATGAATTTGATAGGCGACGGAGTACATAATTTTATCGATGGATTGATAATCGGAGTAAGTTACGTAGCATCTATTCCCGTTGGAATTGCAACGACGTTGGCTGTAATACTACATGAAATACCTCAAGAAATTGGGGACTTTGGAGTTTTAATATATGGGGGATTCACAAAAAAAAGAGCACTTACACTCAATTTCGCATCTGCCCTAATTTCAGTCATAGGAGCGATTGTCGCATTAATTATCTCTACTCGTGTTGATAATTTATTGTTCATACTTCTTCCATTTGCAGCAGGTGGATTTATTTACATTGCCGGAAGTGATCTGATACCTGAACTTCATAACAGTCAATTTACTGTAAATAGGGCGTTTTGGCAGCTTGTTACGTTTGTATTGGGAATTTTGACAATGATGCTTCTAATTTTACTGGAGTAGGAAAATATATAACTTGAGATAACGTATTTTAAAGATGAAAAAACCTAGTAGCATGCCTAAAACTGATAAAGATTGGAAAAAGAAATTGTCCCCTGAACAATATAGTGTTCTTAGAGAAGCAGATACTGAAGAGCCATATACATCGCCATTGCTTAAAGAAAAACGAAAGGGCGTTTTTACGTGCGTGGCGTGTGGGAATGAATTATTTGATTCATCAACAAAGTTTGAATCCGGAACTGGATGGCCAAGTTTCTATGATTTGAAAAGCAATAAGACAATTAATTTAAAGTCCGATACTAAAATGCTTTATCCTAGAATCGAAGTGTTATGTGCAAAATGCGGTGGTCATTTGGGGCATCTTTTTACAGAAAATAAAACTAGCATAAATCCTACTGGAAGAAGATATTGTATAAACGGGACATGTTTGGCATTTAAAGCGAAGAAATAATTTATTCTATTTTTGTGAATTTGACTTCTCTATCTTTGAATATATTTTCTATATAGCCAGTCACAAAATCTGTTAAAATCTCTCCACTTAAGGTAAAAACTTTTATATAGGAAGTGAAGAGGAATGATTCCGGGTTTTGCCGCCAAAACTCCACGTGTAAAATCTTCATTCGGAGACATAGACATTGAGAATTGATAAGCTCCCCCTTCTCTAAATTACTTGCTTGTCCATTCGTAAAAATCTATTTTCATTTCTCCTCCTTTTTTGGGAACTGATTCTGATCCTCCAATTGATCTATGGTCGCCCAAAACTCCGCCCCCATGGATTACTCCATCTATAACATAAGCAAGTAAATCAGGCGTTAAAGTTCTCTTAGATTCAAGATTATAAATCGACATAAAAATAATTATCATTAATGATTATAAGAATTATTATTCAAAAATATCTAAGATTCATTTTCCAAGTCAATAATACTCCGGAAATGCCGCTTTTCTTTTTTGATATTCTCCCGCATCATCAACAATCGTCATTTTATCTATAGGAATTAAACCTATCATGTCCGGAATTTCGTCGATGATCTCGCACTTTAAATTTGCTTGTGCAATAAAATGCGCTAGCGATCTATGATGTCCTCCGTCAACATGATTGAAAACTCTTCCGGAATATTTCAGAGAAACCTTTTTTCCAGAATGAAGCGCGTAAGTTTTTTCATCTAATTTGAAAACAGGAACGGGAGGAAAAGAGTTTCCATTTTCTATTCCACGAACAAGAGAATCAAGAACTTTATCGCTATGTCCATCCTCATAGCCGAGCAATTTCACCTTTTGCAGATCAAGCCAGACTATATTCTGGCTTTCTTCACCTCTCATAGAGTAATATTATAATCTCTTATTAAAAATCTTTCGTTAATGTTGGCTTCATCCCATATTACAAAAATTAATTTATTTATAATAGAGATTTTGTTTGGTATCGGGATGAGATTCTCCTCGTCCTAAAGGACGGGGTATCCTTACGATTGTATTGTATTAAGTTTTATCACATATATTTCAAGATTATCAACATCTTTTATAAAAAAATATTATTAAAAAAATTTGGATTAATTTATTCGTTCGAAAAAATCT
>PFCY01000087.1 GCA_002763085.1 Candidatus Pacearchaeota archaeon CG10_big_fil_rev_8_21_14_0_10_32_14
GAGCAATTTTTGTTATTAAAACTAAATCTATAATATGATCTAAAGATCCTTTTATTGATGGAGATTCTTTTTTTTGAGTATAAACATTTGTTTTATGTATTCCATTTCTTATCTGTTCAACAAAATTTTGGGGTCTGATAATTTCATCTTGAAGCATAGTCCAGTTTTGTCCAAGTTCATAAAAGGAATGACCGTCGGATGATGTTAAAGCACCTAAAGGGGGATAGAAAATATGATAAAATTCGTGAAATTGTTTAGCTTTTTGATTTGCGTTTTTTGGAAAATTCCCCATCGGTAAAGTTAATTCTGCTTCAGCGTTGAATACTTCTATTGCATCTAAATCATCTAAAAAAATATTATTAGTTTGAAGAGCGGGACCAATTCCGTCTCTGTAAAAGGGGTGATCTGCAACAATTATTCCGTTTTTATCTTTTGCTTCCTTTATTGTATCTTCTACAGATCGATGCTCTTGAATATGATAATCATTTTCTAGACCTAACACTAACATATGGCCTTGTTGAGTGGGCACTTCTTGACCTTTAATAACATATATTTCTTTTTGAGGTATATAAATTCCGTTTTGTTTATCTCCTAAAAATTCTCTTTCATAACCTAGCAGTCCAATAAATCTTTCATATCTGTTGTCTGAAAAATTGACCATTGCGAAGATTCCGTTTTTTCCTAGACGGCTAGATGCAATATCGATAGCTTTATTGAAATCTTAGCTGTAAAGACGCGTACTTGTTTTAAGATGGTTGTGAAGGTCAGATTTCATAATCATCACTAAATTTATTAAATTTTAAATTTTATTGTCCTTCATGTTAAGATAATTGACAAATACGATAGTAAAGTTTATTAACTTTAGACCTTTAAAATGAATATGTCAAGAATTGTTATAAATGATAAAAATAGATTTGGAAAGCCGGTCATAGATGGGACAAGGATAACGGTAGAAGAGGTGATTGGAGCAATTGCAGGTGGGATGACGTTTGATGAAATTGAAGCGGAGTATGGAATTTCTAAAGAAGAAATTAAATTTGCATTAGAATACGCTGTCGAAATATTATCCGAAGAAAAGATTGGAATACTCAAAAGTATAAAATGAGATTTTTTCTTGATGCAAATTTGCCTTTAAGTCTAATAAAATTATTTGAGGATTTAAAATTAGATGTCATTCATTCTCGAGATGTTGAAATGGGCAGGGCAAGTGATAGAGAGATATTTGATTATGCTATAAAAAATAATTCTATTTTGATAACTAAAGATTTGGAATTCGGAGATAGGCGTCTTTTTCAATTAAAAGATTTACTCGGATTGATTATCTTAAGGTTACCGTATAATTTTACCGCATCACAAATCTGCGAACACCTAAAAATATTTCTTGAGTCTATAATTATTGAAGACTTAGAAAATTCGATTACAATCATTAAACTTGGACGATATAGGATGAGGGAGATAAATTAAATGGAAATCATTGATATTAAAGACCACCATTCAAACAATAAAGTTATAATACAAAATAGATTAAATGAATTTTCAGAAATAATAAAACGAAATAACGAAAAAGAGATTTTTAGAGAACTTTGTTTTTGTATTCTGACTGCAGGAGCGTCGGCTGAACTCGGGATTAAAACGATTGATCATATTGGGGACGTGATTTACAACGGAACGCAAGAAGAAATAGTTTCAAAATTAAAAGAAGTTTATCGTTTTTATAATCTGCGGGGAAATTATATTTTCTTGGCGCGAAATAATTTTGATATTAAAGTTTTGAATTTACCTCATATTGAAAGACGCGACGAGATTGTCAAACGAATAAAAGGAATTGGATACAAAGAGGCGTCGCATTTTTTGAGAAATATTGGATACAAAGATTATGCTATTTTGGATAAACATATTTTGAATTGCTTGCACGAAGCCGGAATTTTAGAAAATAATAAGCCGCCAAAAAATAGAAATCGATATTTAGAGATTGAAGAAACTTTGAGAAATTTTTCTAAAGAATTAGGAATTGATTTTGACGAATTGGATTTGGTTCTTTGGAGTTTAAAGACTGGGAAGGTGCTGAAGTAAATTATATCCTTTTCGGTGAATATCATTTAAGTTTTAGGGCTTCTTGCAGCTTTGCTGTGTGTTAGAAGTAAATGATTTCTCAATTTTATTACATTGGTTTTCAAATTCTCACAAAATTTCTTTCTTTGAAAGAAAAACCCTACTCGCGACCTCGCTCACCAATTTCCCATTACACCCTTATCACGAAGTCGCTCGCCCTATATTTGAATTTCTTAGGGTTTTGTGAAAACCAATAAATCTCACATTTGCTTCAACGAGATAATATTTATAATCTATAAAGTTAATTCTATTTAGTGGCAAGAAAAAAAAGAGATTATCACGATTTCTATGAAATGAGCGGTCGTAGAGATAGAAATGCATATAGACATGAAGTTAAGAGAAAATATGAAGAAGGTGGGCAAGATGCCGTCAATAGATACCGATTTGAGACTTATGTCCATTCATATCAAACACGTTTAAACAAACTTCTTGGAGATTTTTCTGCAAATCCTCTTATTGATATTATCTTTAAAGGTGATAAAAATAAAAAAAATAGATTCTTGAGAAGAGCGAGTAAGAGTTTACTTGATAAATTATCTGCGACTGCGTCGGTCTTAAGTTTACTGGGATCAATATTTTTTTTGTCTTCTAATATTACTGGAAATGTGGTGGTCGGAATGAATCAGACGAATTCTAATTTTTATGGAATAAGTTTTTTTGTCTTAGGGTTGTTACTTGCGATATATTGTTTAGAAAGAGATTAATCATTTTTTGCGAATAATAAATAAATAGCTATAAAAGTAAGAATTAAATTGATAATTGTAGATAGGACATAGTCATAAGTTTTATTTAATCCGTTACCATCTGTAAATATTGTAAATAAAAAATATGATACTATAGACAAAAGATATATTACTGGAACTGTTAAATATGCTTTTGATATTTTATTCTTATGTATGTAAATTATATATGGAATTGATGATACATAAACAAAAATTAATGGAATATAAGATATCAATGATAATAATCCAAGAAATATACTCGGTGTAAAAAATCTTAGGTCGCTAATAAGACCTAAAATGCTCGCAGTTAAGGAAAATAATAAAAATATTCTTGAGTATTTATCTTTAGGGATGTTAAATCTATTTTTTTGTTTAATCATATCTTCTTATTCAACGATTATTGTTCCTTGCATTCTGCTGTGAAGTTTGCAGTGATAAGTGTAAGCGCCTTTTTGATCGAATTTGTGAGAATAAGTCTCGTCTTTACTAAATTGAGGGGAATTTATCTCGGATCCTGAATCTGATGTGATAGTGTGAGAAACAATATCTAAGTTTGTCCAAGTTACTGTGTCACCAGCTTTAATCCGCAACGATTCAGGATTAAATTTGTAACTTTGAATATTTATTTCGAAAGAATTATCTGATAGTGGTAGAGAATTATTTATGGAATCATTTTGAAGCGGTTGATTTTCTTTTTTTGGAGGTGATTTATCGTTAAAGAATTTAATATATACAAAAACTCCTATAATGAGAAGGATTATTATTCCTATAACAAAGAACTTATTTTTATTATCATCTCTTCTCATGGGATTAAAATTGAATTATAGTTTATAAATTTTTATAATTGTTTGACTCTTCATTATTTTTAAAGATTCTAAGTGTTAAATAACTACCATAAGGTTATTTTTTAGTTTACTCAACAACTCTTCTTCTTTTCTTATGTGATCTTGTATCCTGTTTATCATCATTTTTCCATCTATCTCCAAAGTCACTTTTATATAAGGTTCATAGTGAGTTTCAAGTGCCATTGAAATTATTTTTTTATAACCTTTGATTGCTTTATGTTCGAAATTCATTTTTGTAATAAACTCCAAATTATCCAACGTCATGAAAAACCTTTCTTCTTTTTGCTCATGTGCATTCCAGAAGTTTACAAATTCTTTAAACGTTTTCGAGAACTCTTGAAAATCAAATTTTTCGTCTATAAAATACCTCAGTCTGTCTAAGTATTCTTTTATAGTCTCATGTTCTTTTTTTATTGAAAATATCATTTCCATAGATTTGGAATAATTTATGGTTTTTAAAATTATCTTTCTGGAAAAAGAAATATCGACGAACAATTGCCATTTCTTTCACTTTTTTAGAGTAGTGGAAATTTTTAATGTTTAATTTTTGAGGAGTTATAAAAAGTGTGTGGATTTAGACACTATTTTGTTTTTAAGATTGTCGATCAAAATAAAAATAAAAAAAGGCTCCGAGTGGAGTCATAGGTAATATTTATTTTTGGTAATTGCCCTTATACAATTCCATAAGTATAGCAATCTGGTCTTCTGGAATAACTCCTAGAGTTTCTCTTACTGATCTAAGAGCTTGTTGTGAACCTTGTCCATCTTTTTTATCTATAAAAGCGAGTGCTTCTCTCCAAAATATTTCATCTGCTTTTGACATTTGTTTAAATGTTTGTTCAAAATCCGCGTTGAATACTTGGACTTTGTTGAATGTTCCCCCATGTTCATATGTTCCTCCTGTGGCTACATATGGAAGTCTTCCTTCTCTTAATCCTCTTTCTACAACTTCCATTCCGCTTTGCGCATGCACCATTTTCATATCTGTTATGATACAATCATAATCAGTTAGAGGTCTTTGAATAAGACTCGGAGACGCGACATAATCTATTCTAGGATCTACTCCCATAGCTGTAAGTCCATTTTCGATGCTATCGTCAATATATAGTATTGTGTTTATTGTCATTTTTTGTTTCCTCCAAGTATTTGAAGTGGTTTATCAGCCTCTTCCGCCGCTCTTTTGTTTTGAGTTTGTTTCGTTTCGTTATTTGTTTTCATTGTTTTTCTTTTCGGCTCATGCCTCTTCAGTTATCGGACTTTTACCGATAAGAAGAAAAAATAAAAAAGTGGCTCCATATGGAGCTGTGAATTTATCTTCTCAATGTATAACGCAATGTTCGTTCACCCGCAGCAGTTTCCGCATCTAATACAAGTTCTTCTTTTGTACTCGCAGAGTTTATTGCAACCCGTCTTATGGAGTTGTAGTCACAATCTCTTGAAGGGTCATATTGATCTCTCCAAGTATATTGTCTATGTTCTAAACTTTGATCTGGATGGAAGATTGTCACAACTTTTGCCATGCCTGTTCCTCCTAGACCAAATTTGTTATACCATTGCTTACTAGATACCACTACGGCTGCTCCAGAATTTTCATCAAAAACAACTGGAGTTGTTTGCCAAAGTTCTGAAAGTACAGAGCATATGTTTGGATGGACAGCTCTTACTTTTTCCATATCTGTTTCGTTTGCCATTTTTTCTTTCCTCCTTCTAGTTGCAGTGGTTTGACGTCCTCTGCTGACGCTCTTTTGTTTTGAGTTTTATTTTGTATCATCTTTTGTTTTCTGTAGTCTGTAACTACTTACTAATAGTAATACTATTTATCTATATAAGGTGTTTGATTAAAAAACAGAATAAAACGCAATATTTATATACTATATTGCTTTTAATTCTAATATGGTTGATTTGAAAGACAAAAAGATACTTTATGAACTTGGTTTAAACGCCAGAATTACTAATAAAGCCCTTGCAAAAAAAATTGCGCTGAGTGAATCTTCTACAATTGCAAGGCTAAATAACCTAATAAAAAATGAAGTTCTTTTTGGTACACATACGTTAATAGACAATTCAAAAATGGGGTATCAAGGCTATAGACTTTATTTTAAATTTATCTCAACTACACCCGAAGAAGAGAGAAAAATTTTAGATTGGTTAAAAAATAATCGAGCAGTTTCTGTTTTGGCTAGATGCTTTGGGTTTTTTGATGTTGCTGTTATGAGTTGGATAAAAGAGAGACAACTTTTTGATGAATTAATAACTGCACTAAAAGAGAAATTTAGAGATAAAATAACCGATTTAGAAATTTCCTTATACTGTGAAACATATCATTTTAATAGAGACTATCTTCTTGAAAATCCACCTAAAATCAGAAAGATAATCAAAACTGGCGGAAGTGAAATAGAAAAAATTGATGAACTTGATAATAAAATATTGAATTCTATGTATAATGATGCCCGAAAGAGCATTTTAGATATTTCTCATGAATTAAAGATTCCTCCTCGAACAATTGCTTACAGAATAAAACAATTAGAAAATAAAAAAATAATCGCAGGATACAATATCAATTTACAAACGACTAAAATTGGTTATGTGTATTATAAATTAAATATTATCTTAAGTAAAAATGCAAAGTTTTCAGACATTTTAGACTTTGCAATTAGTCATAAAAATGTAATTTATTTAGATCGAACTATCGGAATTTATGATTTGCAATTAAATATGGAAGTTAAGAACAACGAAGAATTACAGAAAATAATAGAAGAGGTAAAAAATAAGTTTGGCGGAATAAAAGAACTTTCATGGTTTCAAATTGAGAAATATCTTAAGATTAATTACATTTGATTCTAAATGTTACAAAAAGTTGTACCCGCTATATCACAAAATACTATAACGTCCCCTCCTCTCTTCGAACCGAAGGAAAACCAAGTTTTTCCTTTCGAAACTTTTCCTTTTTAGTGCAGAAGACACGCGAACACTCCGAGGAGAATATGAGTACTGCAATAATATCTATTATAAAATATATATTGCAGTATATACGCCCCCTCCGAGATTCTCCTCTGCTCGTCC
>PFCY01000110.1 GCA_002763085.1 Candidatus Pacearchaeota archaeon CG10_big_fil_rev_8_21_14_0_10_32_14
TGTATGTTTAACATATATGAGTTTAAAAAGTTTTTTGAGGAATTATTCTAAACTCTATAGAGATAATAAAGATTTATAATTGAAATTCATCATGAGAAGGGATGACAAAGTATATTGTTGTTACTGGAGGTGTAATCTCTGGGGTTGGTAAAGGTGTTGCTTCTGCGTCAATCGGAAGAATTCTAAAAGAATATGGTTTTAGTGTAACCGCTATAAAAATAGATCCTTACATAAACTGCGACGCTGGAACACTTCGGCCAACAGAACATGGAGAAGTGTGGATCACAGATGATGGTGGTGAAACGGATCAAGATTTGGGAAATTATGAAAGATTTTTAGATCAGGCGATCCCTAAATTAAACAATATCACAACGGGACAAGTATACAAAGAGGTCATAGATAAAGAACGCAAGGGTTTGTTTCTTGGACAGACTGTTCAGTTTATTCCTCATATCACAGATGAAATAAAAGATAGAATAAAAAAAGCTGGTCAGGGATATGACGTCGTCATTGTTGAAATTGGCGGAACTGTAGGAGATTATGAAAATATTCCATTTTTATTTGCAGTAAAAAGTCTTGAAGATGAAATTGGAAAAGAGAATATAATCCATATACTTGTAACCTATTTGCCTATTCCTAGCCATATAGAGGAAATGAAAACGAAACCAACACAAATTTCGGTCAAACTTCTTAGAGAAAATAATATAGAACCGGATTTTATTTTGTGCAGAGGGAAAAATCCACTTGACGAAATCAGAAAGAAAAAGATCCAGATTTATTCTCATGTTCCATATGAAAATGTAATTTCGTCTCCTGATGTAGTCGGTGAGGGGACTTCAAATACAATTTATGCAGCGCCACTTTATTTGATTAGGGAAAATATTGGAGATAAAATACTAAAAAAATTATCATTGCAAAAAAGGAAAGAGGGAAATTGGGATAAATGGAAAATGCTTGTAGAGAATATTGTTAATCCAAAAAAAACTATAAATATCGCGATCGTCGGAAAATATTTTGATATTGGGGATTACCAGTTGAAAGATTCATATATTTCAATCAATGAGGCGTTAGTTCATTGCAGTGCTCATCTTCAAACAAAAATAAATTTGGAATTTATAGATGCTAAGGAACTTGAAAAGAATCCTGAACTTCTTGATAAAAAGAATATCAATGGCATAATAATTCCCGGTGGATTTGGAAGCAGTGGTGTGGAAGGGAAGATCAATGCTATTGGTTATGCTCGAGAACATAATATTCCGTTTTTGGGATTGTGTTATGGAATGCAACTTGCAGTTGTTGAATACGCTCGAAATGTCTGCAAATTAGAAGATGCTCATACTACTGAAATCAATCCTTCCACAAAAAATCCAGTGATAGATATTTTACCTGAACAAAAAGTAATTTATGAAAAGGGCGGGACGATGAGGCTCGGAGCACAAAAAGCAAAATTATATGGCAAAGTTAAAGAAATCTATAAAAAAGAAGAGGTATATGAAAGACATCGTCATAGATATGAAGTGAATCCAGAATATCACGAGATTTTGTCCTCTCACGGATTGCATCTTAGCGGACTTAGTGAAGATAATAAACTTGTTGAATTCATTGAATTACCTAATCACATTTTTTTTGTTGCAACTCAGGCGCATCCTGAATTCAAGAGTTCTCTATTAAATCCATCTCCTTTATTTGTGGAATTTGTCAAATCGTGTATAATAAAATCGGAGATTAAGATTGATAATCAAACTTATAGTTTACCTAGTCCTATATCAACTTCAGTAAAATTGCTAGACCAGTAAGGAACAATAATATTCCTGCGGTGAGATGCAGTCTTCTTATGTTTCTTTCTTTCCATCCAGCGACATCATCGATTTTTGCAAATCCGTAAGTTACAAGACCGACTACAAGAATCATAGGGAATACGAAAATAAGGTTATAATATAATAACCACGGAAGTGAACCGAGAGTTCCTTTTTCTGCGAGCAATCCTGATGCAACGATGTAAGGCCCCATTGTACAAGGTAAAAGGAATAAAGTTACGATGAAACCAATGAAGAAAGCGCCTTTAGCTGAAGTAATTCCGTTTATGGATTTTTTTGCCATCGGTCTCATGAAGAGCGGCATTTCCGTTGCGATACTGCCGGGCTTATACATAAAATAATCTTTTATATTTAATGCGCCGATAATCATTGCGAGAATAGCTAAACTATTATAGACTAAGTGAGAATATGTTCTCATCCAAACGGTTAAAGATTTGAATAATTGGATTAGGACTATTCCGTAAAATAAATATGCAAGATAAACTGCAGAAACGAAAGCTATCCCCCCATAAAGAACTTTACTTCTCTTTTCCGGATTATGAGTCATTATAGTAACAAGAACCATAACTAAAATCGCGAGTTCGCAAGGATTGACTGAATCCGCTAAGGCGAGAGAAGTTATTTTTATAAAAGCGGTCCAATCCATTTTATGAACATCCTGTGATTTGCAAAAGTTTTTCTTTACTTTGAACCCCGGAATATTTTTGACCGTTAACAATCCATGTCGGTGTGCCGGTTATATTCTTTTCATTACAATATTCTCGCGCATAAAAGCAATCAACTGAATTTAGATATTTAAAATTAGGACCGAACATCTCTTTTTGAGTTGCACAATGTGGACATCCATATTGTCCGTAGTATTCAGAATTTTTTCCGATACATATTGATTGATCTTTGGAGATTTCTGCCGTATTTCTATTTATTACAAACCAGGCTATGCCGATGACGGCAAGAATAATCACAATCGTGGTTATCGTGTTTTTGTTCATGATTAGTTAAAGATTTATCCATTTTAAAAGGTTATGCAGCAACTAGTTTCATTCTGATTCTTTAGAAAATTTATTAAAAGAATAAAATTCTCTACAATATAGGGATAAATTTCTATCAATAGATAGTGGTAACACATCATATAAATGTTTATAAAATAAAGTTGTGAAGATTTTTAATGGGAAGCATACAAACAACAATGATCGCGATTCTTGTTATTATTGCGATAGTTCTATTTGCTCTTGGTGGATTTATTCTTGGAACAATAGTCATGAAGAATAATTCAAATAATGATAATTCTAAAACTTCAGAATTACAATATGACGTAACAAAATTAAAAGCATCGCAACAAGGTCTTAATGAACAATTACTTTTACTTCAAGCGGAAAATGAAAGACTTCAAACTGTAAATAAACAACCTGTTTCTCAAACAGATTATCCCGCTTTGACATTTGTTAGAGACAATTATAAAAGCAAATGCGATAATATTGAAAATGACATAGAGGATCTTAGAGATGATATTGATGATCAAGAAGATGATATTGATAACATGGAAATTAGAATAGCTGCAGAAACCGATCCGGTGAAAAAAGCTGAATTGCAAACTCAATTGGATGATCTTGAAGATGAACTTGATGATATGAACAATGATCTTGACGATTTATATGATGATGAAGATAGATATAATTGTTAATTCTAAAAAATATATTTCTAAAAAGTAGATAAAAAAATAAATTAATAAGAAATTAAATAAAATTAATAATCGTCTAAGTCTTCATTTGATGGTTTCTTTGCAGGTTTCTTTGATGCAGAAGATGAAGCGGGTTTTGATGTCGCATTTTCATCCTTCATGTCGTCAAGACTTACTGAATTAACCATCTCTCGAAATCTTAAAAATTCACTTGATGGAATTCTAACTCCAGCCTTTGTAAAACCAGTATACTTATCTGATGATACAAACTCTCGAATTGTCAATCCAACCCTACCACCAAAATCGTCAATCCTCACAACGATGTCGGTTTGGTCGTTCTTCTTTATTTTTCCAATGTCTTTTTCCATTTTAGTTGTTCTCTATGTAGATATTTAAATTTATTTATCTAAGAGTATTAATAAAAAAAATAAAAAAAATATAAGCGATTAAAACATGTCGTCTTCTTCGGCGTCTTCAGATTCTTCATCCTCATCTTCATCTATATCATCTTCCACGTCATCTTCTTCAACAGGTTTTTTCATTTTTAACCTCCTTTTTGATTATTTTTACTTTATTTGGTTGTTATATCTCTTTTTTAAAACTTTTTATATCTGAACACTACCTTGAAAATGTGAGAAAGGTTTATAAAACCTAAATCGAGCCATTTTGTCCTATCTGTTCTCTCCATAATGCGGCATACAGACCTTTCTTCTTCAATAAGGATTCGTGGTTTCCACTTTCTATGATCTTACTTTTCTCAAGCACATAAATTTTGTCAGCGTGATTTATTGTCGATAGCCGATGAGCAACCATAATAGTAATCAAATTGGGATTAGATTTTGAAATCTCTTTAATTGTCTTTGAAATCTCTTTCTCTGTCAATGAATCTAAACTTGATGTCGCTTCGTCGAAAATTAAAATGTCTGGTGTTCGGAGTAATGCTCTTGCGATCGCTAAACGTTGTTTTTCTCCTCCAGATAATTTTATTCCACCTTCTCCAATTTTTGTATGCAGTCCTTTATTTCCCCTATCTATAACAGAAAGGCATGCAGCTCTTTTCAATGCATCTAAACATTCCTCGTCGGTAGCATTAGGATTTACAAAGAGAAGATTTTCTTTAAAAGTTCCAGCAAATAATTGTGTATCTTGAGATACTAGTCCAATTTTTTTTCTAAGATAACCGAAATCAACTTTCTTTGAATCAATATCATTATATGTCAACTTACCACTAGATGGTTTATACAAACCAAGTATTAATTTAACTAAAGTAGTCTTACCGCTTCCACTCAATCCGACAAATGCAGCTGCTTCGCCTTTTTTTATTTCCAAAGTTATATCAGAAACTGATGGCTTAGAGTTTGAGCTATATGAAAAATTTAATTTTTCAAATTTGATAGAATCAATTTTTATAATATTGACTGCGTCTTTAGGTTTTTCTTCCGGCTTTAAGTTTAGGATTTCATCTAATTTTTCTTTACTTGCTTTTGTTTCTTGATACTGATTTACAACTCCAGAAAGTTCAGATAATGGAGAGAAAATGAAAAATGAGTAGATGAATAAAGTCAAAAATTCTCCGACTGAAATAAGTTCATTATATAATAAAAAGAACATGAGGAATATTAACACAACCCTCATCGTGTTTATCAATGTGCCTTGAATAAAGCTTAACATCCGGATGTATTTCACTTTTTTTAATTCAAGACCTAAGATTTTTTTATTCATAGAGTTTAATCTATTTATCTCTTGGGACTCAAGACCTAAACTTTTGACCAACTCAACGTTTCTTATCGTTTCCGTTGTGGAACCGGCTAAATCAGTTGTTTCGGAGACAATCTCTTTTTGTGATTTTTTTATTTTTTTGCTTAATGAGAACATAAGAACGCCCATGATAGGGATGAGTATAATGAATGATAATCCAATCAACCAATGCACATAAAATGCATATGCAGTAACGAAAATAATTCCAACAAGAGATAAGAACATAACATTTATCCCGCTCTTTATCAATTTTTGCGCATCAGATCTGGCCTTTTGCATTTTCTCTAAAACTTCCCCGCTTCGTTGATCTTCGAAAACAGAATAAGGAAGTGAAAATGTGTGTGAAACAGCGTCGGAATACATTTCTGTTCCAACATTTTCTGTAATCACATCGACAAAATAATCTTGAAAATTTTTTGCTATCCTTGAAACTAGAGAAACTCCAATAAATCCTAACAAAAGAAGTAAAACACCTTTGTAAAATATATTAGATGGAATAACTTTAACTTTCAAAGCATAATCATCAAGCAGAATCCTGATTATTTGAGGATCGAGAAGAGAAAATATTTGATTTATTGTAGCTAAAACTAGCGCTAACAAAATTAATTTTTTATATTTTATTATATATTTATAATTAGGAATCTCCATTAATTTCATAAGAAAAAATAGTTTTTAAATCCATTACCTCTGTCTTTTGTTATTAAATATGTGAGGATTATTTTTAATATAATACCGAACTACACTTTTGATAAAATAAGTTTTTTTCTCTTTCAAATAGAAATATCCAACAAATGAAGCTAATAATGCTCCGAGGCTGTCTACGATAAGATCCCACATCGTATCGACAAGTCCGTATCTCTGCATTCCGGTTTTTAAAATTTGGTCCATTGCAAACTCAAAAATTTCCCATAATGCCCCCATCGCAAGAGCGAATGAGAAAGTCAGTATTGCAATTAACGATGGTTTAGCTTTGATTTTCTCCGTTCTTTGCAAGGACAACACAATCAAGAATCCTATAAGACCTAAAGCAATTCCAGATCCCGTATGCAAGACAATATCCCACCACCAGAAAAGAGAATAATATGAACGGACATGCCCTAAAAAAATTGATGAATAGAGAAAGATGATTATTATCAATTCAATTTCTATAGGAAGATCGATTTTATATCCTCTCTCCATGTTAAGTCCACTTCATAGCTTAACATAAAGATTACTTGGATAATCTTTGATTCCCCTATGGAATCTTTCTTTATTAAACCAGACTCTCCACTCTTCCATCTTTCCATT
>PFCY01000098.1 GCA_002763085.1 Candidatus Pacearchaeota archaeon CG10_big_fil_rev_8_21_14_0_10_32_14
ATAATTTGACAAAATGTAAACTCTCGCCCTAATACCAAATAAAATCTCTATTATAAATAAATTAATTTTTATAATATGGGATGAAGTCCAACAAGGCTAATCATTTAAATTAGTTCAAAATGTAAAAGACTTGCCCGCCCTATATTTGAATTTCCTAGCTTAATTTTATTTCAAAAGTCTTAGAAAAATTTATTTAAAGATCCTCGTCGCTCTGACCCATTCCTTCAATCTCAGATCTTGCTAAATCCTCAATGGATTCATCTTCTTCTTGTTCTTTGTCACGTTTGTTTGATTTTGAATCTCTATCTTTCAAATCTTTTTCGAGTTTTTTTATTTTTTTCTCATTTCTTTTCGATTGTAAAGTTGAAGCATAAACCCTATTTTGATATGCTGAGCTTTTTATGATTCCGGTATAAATTGATATTACAAAAAGAACAACAATGACAAATATGTAAGCGAAAATTTGGAAGAATAGATTTGGGAGATTACTAATCAAATTAATAATCGTTTCTCCTATGGCTTTTGTAATTCCTATCGCAGATATCACAATAGTTATGATGATTGCTATAATCTGATTTCTTATAACGCTGTCATAGAGTCCCTGGAATATTCTGAAAAGGTTAATGACTGCAAATATCCAAAGGACAAGCACAAGGATAAATAAAAAACTCCAAGAGAAAGAAAGACCGAAAATTATTTTCCAAGCTATGTCTGCTTTTTTAATAACGACTTCAGAATTTTTTAGAGATTTTCCTGCACTTGAGTTTTGACTCCAAGTTGTCCATTTTTGTTTTATGAATTCGTTTCTTGAATCCTCATCAAATATCTGATCAGCCGTATCTGCCACATTATCAATTTTTTCTTTAGTATCCTCAGGTAGTTGTGATGAAATTAAATGGGGAACTAAGAGTAAGTTAATTGTCAATAAGAAGAAAATTAGCACCCCTGTTTTTCTCATATGTATACAAAAATAGACCAACTTTTAAGGTTTATGGCCCTTCGTAGGTTCATGATAGTATGACTATATAGTAGTAACATATAGAAAGGTTTAAATACTATTTAGGCTAATGAGTATTAAGAATAAAGGAGAAAATGAAATGCCGAATGCTTATTTGAATCATATGAGGGAAATGAAAGAGATTGATGATTTTAGACGTGCTCAGAGAGCAGAGTCTATTGAAAATGCTGGTAAAGTTGTAAGAGGTATTTATGGGGTTACGTTAAAACCTATTGGTTCTGTATTAGGTTATATTGGAAGAGGGACTGGAAAAGCTATTGGGGCGGTCTTAAGAGGAGGATATTCTATAGGAGAAGCAACTGTAACTCAAGCTATTCCGGCAGTTGTGAGCGGAACATATCATGCAGGAAAAGAGACAGTTAAATATGCAACGGGACTTGTTGATTCAGCTATCGAAACTAGAGTTCTTGCAAAAATGTATGAAGAATTAGATCCTTCTGCTGTTTACGATAAAACAAAAGTTTCAAGAGGACTTAGAACTGTCGAAAGAGTTGTCCATAATAGAAGAAATGCAAAACGATATAGAGAGCTTGAAGCGCTAGTAGATAAGGCAAGTAAAAAAGGAAATATTGCAACTGTTGAAGATGTATATTCTCATGTAATGGAAAGTAAAGAAAAACTAAGGGTGTCTCAGAATCGAAATGAAGCACAAAAAAAATTAAGACAAATCGGACCGAGTCTTATGTTTAAAGAAAATGAGCTTCGAAATGAACCTTCGGAAAAAGTTCTTGGAGAATATAATTCGCTTGTAAAAGCATGGAATGAATTAAATGCATACTTAGGAGTTACTGATAAAAAAGTTTTAAGACCTTACGCTAAATTTGTTAAAACTCCTGTTGAAGCATCTGCGACGGAAAAAGCTGTGAAGACAGAATCACTTGAAGAAAAAGTTGAAGAAGCAGAAGGAGAAGCTGAAGATTTTGATTATACTATTAAACGATTAAAAAAAGAAGATGTTAAAGTCTATCAAACTCCTGAAGAAAAAAAACGATTTGAGAATCTTGCTTACACTTTAGTTGAAGCGCAAAGAAGACAACTTGAAGTTAACTATGAGAAAAGTTTTGAGGATATTGAAAGAAAAAAATCAAAAGGAGAATTAACTCAAGACGATATAGATGGTCATAATTCTTTGACTAAACAATTAGATGGAATTTATAAAGTTCTTGAACCTAGAAAGTATGAAGTTGAAACTTTGGAAGATTCGTCTTTAGTTGTAAATAGTTCTGATAGAAGTTTGAAAGTCGATGAAATTTTTAATCCTTATATGAGTAATATTAAAAGAAAAGAATATGAAGAAAAATTGGAAAAAGATGTAGATGAAATTATAGCATGGTTGAAACCTGGGAAAAGATCCTTAGATTCTAAAGAAGTTGTTTCTGAAATTTTGCCTGAAGAAGTTGTTGATAGAAAAAATACTCTTGGTTTAGGTCTTATACCAAATTCCTTCCTTGAAGATATTCGTCTTCCAAAACTTGCAAATTCTTCGCCCACTCCTTTAAATCTTGAGTCTCAACTTGAATATGGAACAGAACAAATTGCTGGAGATGGTTTAAATCTTAAAGTAAACAATTCTGAAACAGATGTTCAAAGAGAAAGATTGAGGGAAAAATATGATTGGAGTATGCTAAAACTAATAGATAAAGATCAAAGTGGTGTGGTCATATCTGATGATGAAATAAGATCTCATAATGAAATTGCAGCTCAATTAGAGGGTGTTACTGAAGAAGAAACCGCGAGGTTATTTATTGAGTATGCTTATAGAGAAGGATCTACTGTTGATTTTAATAATATGAGTCCAAAAGATTATGAAAGAGTGGTCAGAAAAAAGAAATAAAACTTACTTTACTCTTCCTCTAGCTTCATTAAGTTTCATTCCTCGTTTCATTTCCATTTCTTTTTTTAATATCCTATTTCTTATTTTTGCTTTTTGATACATTTCGAAGAATGTCGGCAAGAATCCTAATTCAAAAGCGACGATAAAAGATCTATAAAACCAATGAACATTTATTTTTATAAAATATAAATTAATGTTTTCAAAAGTGATTATACGAAGTGCTATATTCAGGATAGGAATGTAAGTTAAAAACGCGAAAATTATTGCGATGAAAAATACTTTCCAAAATCTTCCTGCGACAAGGTAAAGCCACTGAGTTTTTCTTTCCCGAATTTCTTCTTCGTCCCGTTTACTTATTATATATCCTGGAACAGAACCTCTGAATGAATGGCCTTCTATCATAACTCTATTCAATCTTATAATCAAATAAACAAACCACATCCAAACTCCGGCAAAAAAACCAACGGCAATATTTTCATATGAAAAAGGAATTGTAAACCCAAGGATATCAAGAGGTTTATCACTTCTTATGAATGCGTCGGATTTGATGTAAATGTCTTTTAATGATGAGCTAATTGTTGTTAATGATTTAGATAATATACTATCACTTTGAGCAGAGATATATGGGAGAATAGTCAATATCAAAATAAAAAATAATAGACTAACAACTAAAGTTTTTTTATGATTCATTTAAGCCTCCGATGCTGATTTGAGCATTTTTGCTCCGTATTTTATCATGACGATCTGTGAATAATAATACATTCTCATTTTGTATCTTGTATATGCTTCAATCGCGCCAGGGATGAATCCAATATACAATGCTATCAGGAGTGCCTGAAGTATAATCGGAAAATTAAATGGCGGTACGGCGAGAGTTATTATTGAGATAAATGTATTTAAGATAGGAATTTGCATAAGAATTGCGTAAATTACTCCTATAAGAATTATTTTAATTGGGCTACTTCCTATGAAATTTAACCAGCTTGATTGAAGTTTTGCTTTGTCTGCTTGAGCTTGGTCTTTGAAAACTAAAAATGCTTTAGCATAAGTCATTTCTGTCCACAAAAAAATGAGCTCATAAGATAAGAAAATAAAAAAGCCGGCAAGCAAGCCAGTAACTAAAGCGGGATAGAAAAACTCATAAACAGTTTCATCAAAGCCAAGGGCGTTTTTTATCCATAGAGTAGTTGACTCAAATTTGTCATTAGACTGAGATTGACATAAGAAAATATGGTCACTAAACCAAAGGTCGAGTTTTGCTATTTTACTGTCAATAATTTCCAAAGAGTTTCCTTCATTGATATTTGCTCTATCGATAAGATCGGGTGTAATCAAACAAGTATTATGCCCATAAAATAAAGCAAAGATCACCCCAATTAATATAATTATACCCCCTATGATAATAAGTTTGGATACTCCTCTTTTTCCGTGTATTTTTTTCATCTTTCTAATTTATTTGTATTTTATAATTTAATAACTTAATCATCTTGAAATTGCTCTTAGCGCTTCTTCTCCAGCGACCTTTTTTAGGGCTTGATCGTATTTTCGTGTTCTTATTTTGTACTCTACATATTTTGATAAGATCCGAGGTACAATTGAGATTTCAAAATAAAGTATAAATGAGATTAATATCCAATGAATCCCTGTGAATTCTAAAGTAATGATTTGAACGATTCTGTTTACAAATGGGATTAGAATTAATATTTGATATATCAAAAGGAGTGTTATTATTATCATCCATTTTTTAGAAGTTGAACTTTCTCCAGATAAATCTTCATCTTCAAAAAAGAATATTATTAGTGCAACTCTTTCTATTCCAAAAAATATCAATGCTGCTAAACCTATTCTAAGATAATAAAAACCAAAAGGTAAAAATCCGATAATTGTTCCAATTATGACAGTGATACAAAAGATTAAACAAAAAATTCCTAATATCATTCCTTTAGCGCTATTATTTGCTGTTGGATTCAAAGTGACATATATCGAGCTAATAATTATTCCAAAAAATAAATAAAATACAACAATAAGAGCAATACTCCCCTTTGAAATCTTACTCCAATCTAAATAATCTGAGTTTTCATCAAAACTCTTAAATCCTGTGAGCTTTTGAGTATTAATTCCTAAAAATCCACCGACGTTGTTAAAAAAACCGAAGGTTTTTTCTTTGGCTAAAGTTAATTTTTCTTTGACCGGCTGCCAGATTTTTGAGATAGAAGATTGATTTTGTGAATTTAATGTTTGTGTATTTAATGGTGGATTTACTGAAGGATTAAGAACTTGAGCTTGTATCGATATGAGATTTAGCGTTAAAACTAAAAGCAAGATTATGCAAATAAAACTTGACCCCTTTTTCATATTAGAATTATAATTCGGGGATTTATATTATTAACGCCTTTTGATTAAATCTTTAAGATTTATCGTCCATCATTTTTGCTCTTGTTTTAGCCCATTCGTCAGCTTTTTTGTATTCAGACATTTTTTGCTGAACTTCTGCATCTGATAGGGCATTGCTAATCTTTGATATCAACTTTTCATTACTGATTACAGTAATTTTGAATAATGCGATTGATACAACCAATAAGACGATTAATGTTATCATATGACTTTCCTGCGCAACTTGATTTATGTTTTGTCCGAGAATAAATTTGAAAATTGGAATTAAGTTATCTTTCATAATGTCTTTTTCTAAGAGGATTTTTACAATCAGGATAGATGCAGTTTTAATGAATAAATATGCTGATAAAGCGAACCATAATATTTTTTGAATAAACATTCCCAGAAGCGAACCTTTTTTTGTTACAGAAATAGTAAAAAATCCGATTAGAATAATTGGAAGAAAGGTTATGAAAGAAATGGCAACGGCATTATAAGATATGACCATTGAATTTATTTCTGATTGAGGTATTAGGATTGATATTAAGAATCCAACCACTATAGAAATGAATAGGTTTAATGCTAAGCTGTCAAACAATTTTGAAAAATGAAGCGAACTGAAAATGAATAAGACGATTATTCCGAAGATGAATAGTTTTCCGAAAGAACCTAAGATTCCTAGAGAATGAATTGAAAAAAAATCGTCAAAATAATCGATCGTTTCACGAAATGTGCAAAAGATAGGATCGTTTCCCTGATATTTGTCTGCATCAAAACACTCAAAAGGAGATTGCACCTTTGGATTTGCTAATTGGGCCGATATTAAACTACTTGCGTATATTATAAGTATTACAAATAAAATAATTATCTCATTCCCTCTCTTTTTCATATTAGAATTAAATAATTAGGATTTATATTCTTAATGCATCTAAGATTTTCTATAATTGTTCTTTTTCCAGGAATTTATTTTTTGAATTTTATTGCTAGAGATTTCCACTAAATTTCTTTCTTCGAAAGAAAAACCTGCCCGATTTTTTAATGAATTCCCTAATTTTTGTATAGCAATAAAATTCAATTCACTACTAACTACTTAGAAACTTTTTCAATATAAAAGATTAAGTTTGAGAGGCTCAAACCCAAATTGAATTTTTTTGTGAGATTTTGTTTGTAATTTACTTGCCAAACACACAACTTCGACCACCAACCAAGACCTTACCCCTTAACACGAAGTTGCTCGCCAAAATCGAGTCTCAACTCGAGCCCACATTTTGAATTGATTAGATAATTTGACAAAATGTAAACTCTCGCCCTAATACCAAATAAA
>PFCY01000032.1 GCA_002763085.1 Candidatus Pacearchaeota archaeon CG10_big_fil_rev_8_21_14_0_10_32_14
ATTCTATGATCTATTCTTGGATGAAAAGTAGGATAATCTTCGTAATGAATTTTTAGGATATTGAAGTTGAATGCTATCATCCAAAATCTTAAAAATACGTTCCTTTTACTAGAGGAATGAATAATAAAAAGTTGAACCTCGGTTGTGGAAACGACATATGACAAGGATATATTAATTTGGACGTGGCGAAACTGGACGGGGTTGATGTTGTGTGGGACGTTAATAAACTTCCATTGCCGTTTGGGAAGGGCGACTGACGAACGACGATTGACGGACATAAAAGAAAAGTTAATAAGCCTAATAATCTTTAAATATTAAGAAAAGAAGGAATTGTCTATGGAAGAAGAAAAGATAAAATTTGTTAAAATTTATTCTAATCTTCCAGACAAAATCAGGAAGCAAGATATTATAGTTGTTATTGAGCAAAGACCTTACACTTGGAATGCAGTCTATTTTGAAATAAATAATAATACTGTCCTAGGAAAGAAAATCTTAAAAAAGCTGAAAGAGATGGATATAATATGAATAAACAAGAATCAGAAATGGCAAAAGAAAAGGAAGTAAAGGAATTAGTTTTAGCTAGGATAAGTGTTATGCCTCCAAACTATAAGCTCTCTGTTGGAAATAAAGGAACTTTTACTAAAGAAGAGATAATTAATCATATCAAAGAAAGAGATGAAATAGGAAATCAAATAATTGGTATAGAGATGAATTTTATAAAAGCGTTAACTAGTGGAAAATTGCTGGAAACTCTGAATAGATAAAATGGGCGAAATATTGTTAGTTACAAGACCAAAATTTGATGATGCTACTGAATATTTATCTTATTACGCTTCCTTGATATTAAAAGAAGCTGATAATCTGAGGATTGAAAAAAAAGATTTTTCTGGAAAAGAGGTTACTAGTAAAAATATTTCAAAATTCATAGAAAAGAAAAACCCAAAGTTAATTTTTGTCAACGGACATGGAGATCCAAATTCTTTGGAAGGAGATGAGGGGGAGATTATCTTTTCGGTACAAAAAAATGTTCATTTATTAAAAGATAAATTACTTTATGCTAGAGCTTGCAATGCAGGATTAATCTTTGGAAAAGAAATGGTAAAAAACAATGGAGGATGTTTTATTGGATACAATACTCCCTTTACCTTTTGGATTGACGGAAAATATTCTGCAATTCCGGCAAAAGATACTCTGGCTAGTTTATTTTTAATGCCCTCTAATGAAATTGTTAATTCACTCATTAAGGGACATAGCGCTAAATCCTCAAACGAAAAATCCAAGAAAATGATGATTGAAAATATGAAGAAGATACTACAGATGGAAGAAAAGAATGAACCTGGAGCAATGGGATGGTTAGGGGCATTATGGAATAATTATGAAGGTCAAGTTGTGCATGGAAATGAAGAGATGTATTTTTAGATGAAAATAAATTATTTATTACAAAAAATTTATATATACGAAGCTACTTTTAACATAGACATGGAAGACGTTAAAGGAAACAATAAAAGAGAAAATGGAAAAAATACGAAAGACGATATTATGCTCACTTGTGAAAGCAAGTTTTTTAGGAGATGATGAAAAATGAATGATAATTTTAAAGAGATAACTAGCGAAATTTGGATTAAAGTAAATCGAGGAATTATATTAAGTGCGGCAGGAGCATTTAGTTTAGCATGGTTTATTTTAAAATATTTATTCTCTAAAGAATATTAGAAGAAAAACCTAAAAATTTCAAAGACTTAAAACTAATATGGAAATAAAAGACCTTATTAGTATCATACTTGGAATACTTGCTTTAGTTAGTTTTATAATCTTTATGAGAAGTGCTCAAGATATAACTAATTTCACAACTGCGATATGGAGTTGTTTAGTGACCGCTGTTTTAGTAGCAATCATTTTGGTATTAAATCCTTGGCTCGTCGGAAAGAAGTAAGGAGATGAAAATACTAAGTTTCGTCTTAGTTCTTCACCTTCTCCACTATAATCATTCTATCTCTCATTTGAGGAATTGGTTTTGATAGAAAATTAATAATTCTATGATCTATTCTTGGATGAAAAGTAGGATAATCTTCGTAATGAATTTTTAGGATATTGAAGTTGAATGCTATCATCCAAAATCTTAAAAGTAGGATATTTTTAGAAAGGAGATGGATAATAAAAAGCTAAACCTCGGATGTGGAAACGACATCCGACAAGGATATGTTAATTTGGACGTGGCGAAACTGGATGGGGTTGATGTTGTGTGGGACGATTTTTTCTTTTTTTGACTAACTTTTACGACGCGATTGTTAATATGTTTACGGGTTTGGTCGAGTTTTTGGGGACGAAAGAACGAATGGACGAGGAAAAAATATTAACTAAAAAGAAAATTCTTCTTACTTCTTTATTATTGTAACTTCATCTTCACTTAAAATAAATATGCTGTTTTTTATTTTTTGGATGATTTTATGTTCGAATATTTTTTCTAAAGAATTTATTGCATTTTTTGGACTTTGATTCTTGCATCTTATCAGAATAATTCCCTCGAAATCAGATTGATTATTTTTTACAATACCTAAGAAATCTTTGTCATGTGTTAGGACAATTCGATTTTCTTTTTGAGCGATTCCAAATATCTTCTTATCGGAAGATCCAAATAAAGATTCTTCCTTGACGTCCTTAACATCATGACCCCTTTCCTTTAGAAATCTTACAACAGAAACAGCGATGTTTTCATCAGCAATAAATTTCATTTTAATGTAAATTATAAATTTCTTCTTTTTCTAATATTCTTGAAGCGTATTGTAAAGCTGCAAGTATATCTTCTTTTTTTAGATGAGGATATTCTTTAAGGATTTCTTCAATATTCATTCCAGAGGCTAGCATTTCAAGTATAAATTCTACTGATATTCTTGTTCCTTTTATTATTGGCTTTCCTGCTAAAATTTCATGGTTAAATGTGATTCTTTCCATGAATTATACAATAAGCCAGAGTTTTTATGGTTTACGGTGGGGAAGGAGAGGGAAGGATAATTTTGAGTTCGTTGGATTCGAGCTTTCGTTCTATTTCACCTTCGCCACAATAATCATAGTATCTCGCATTCTAGGAATTGGCTTAGATAGAAAATTAATAATTCTATGATCCATTCTGGGATGAAAGGTAGGATAGTCTTCGTAATGAATTTTTAGGATATTGAAGTTGAATATGAATATCCAAAATCTTAAAAGTAGGATATTTTTACTAGAGGAATGAATAATAAGAAGTTAAACCTAGGTTGTGGAAACGACATATGACAAGGATATGTTAATTTGGACGTGGCGAAACTGGATGGAGTTGATTAGGTTATTTCTTTTTGACGGCTGGATGGAAAGACGGACTATTCTCTCAAGAAAAATTTATTTAAAATCTTTTTATCAATTTTAATCCCTTTAAATTCGCATGCTCTAAGTAATCCAATAGAAATTGAATTTTCAAAATAAATCACTTCCATTCTTTTCCCTTTTTCTCGTATGTATTCTGGCAAGGGGGCAAAATCTCCATCTCCACTGAATAATAATGCCGTATCAAACTTGTTATGATATGCATCTTTTTGCATTTGTAAAGCTAATCTAATGTCATCTTCTTTTATCTTATGGATTTCTTTCCCGTCCTCACTATCTCTTTTACTTCTTTTACACAAAATAATTATGACGCCAGACTTCCGTAATCTAGATAGCATTTTTTGTTGTTTACTATATGTCTGTGGATTGAGATCTTGTTTGAGAGGAGCAACAAAATAATAAATATCAATAATCTTTCTTTGTTTAGCGATCTTATTGATATATTTCACAAAATCAAATTTAAAATCAGTATATCTTTCATTAATGGATTTTATTCCGTAATAGAAATTAGCACATCAATAAATACAGAAACTCTTTCCATTTTGAAAATAAACCTGCGTTGCCTAAGCAACGACAGGGAACACTATGCGGGATTCTGCAAGCAGATTGAGGCGCTCCCTGGTACCTTAATATACCTCAGTCTCTCATAGTTATAAACTTTACGGCGATAGAAAAACCTGAAGAGTCATAAATGCGCTCTCGTTCGTCGTCGAGATTGAGGTTGAGGTTGTTTTGTTTTGGGACGGACGAATAACAGATGGGGTGATTAGGTTATTTCTTTTTTGACGACTGGATGATGAGAATGACGAATGGAGTTGAGGTTATTGCGTTTTGACGACTATAGCGGTTTGGACGACTATTCCTAGAATATAAATATTTAAAATAACTCTCTCGTTATAATCTCAATGAAAAAACTTAATCTCGGTTGTGGAAACGACATACGACAAGGATATATTAATTTGGACGTGGCGAAACTTCAAGTGATTAGATTATTTCTTTTTGACGGACGTTTACGTTTAGGGGTTTGGATGTTTAAATATTCTTTTTTGACGGAGACGGACGAAGACGAAAATTTATATACTAAAACAATTATGATAGAATATGAAAAACGAAGTAGAAACTATAAAGAAGAAATTAATTCCGGTTTTGAAAAAAAATAAGGTTGTCAAAGCAGGAATATTTGGAAGTTATGCTAGAGGTGAACAGAAAAGAAACAGCGATATTGATATATTAATCAAGATTGATGACAAAGAGTTTAGTCTGCTAGACTTAATTGCTCTTGAAATGAAACTTAACGATGTTCTTGGAAAGAGGGTTGATTTAGTAGAATATAAGGCGCTACATTATCTTCTAAAAAAAAGAGTGCTCGGTGAAGAGATAAAGATCATATGAAAGACAATTTAATCTATCTGAGTCATATTCTAGAAAGTATATCTCATATTGAAAATTTTTCCAAAAATTTGACAAAGAAAACTTTTTGTAATGATAGATTAAGACAAAGCGCAATTGTAAGAGAACTGGAAATTATTGGTGAAGCAGTCAAAAATTTATCTTTAGATTTTCGGAAAAATAATTCAAAGATAAAATGGAATTTGATAGCAGGATTAAGAGATAAATTGATACATCATTATTTTGGTATTAATCTAGAAAGAGTCTGGAATGTGATTCAATATGATCTCCCTGTTTTAAAGAAACAGATTGGAGAAATAAATAACGAGAAAAAGAAAGTAGAAAAGATTTCTAAAGTGAAAAGAAAGTAGTCATGAATTAGTTTTGGTTACCGTTTCATTTCACCTTCGCCACAACTATCATTGTATCCCGCATTCTAGAAATTGGACTAGCTAGAAAATTAATAATTCTATGATCTATTCGGGGATGAAAAGTAGGGTAATCTTCGTAATGAATTTTTAGGATATTGAAGTTGAATGCTATCATCCAAAATCTTAAAAATACGTTCCTTTTACTAGAGGAATGAATAATAAGAAGTTAAACCTAGGTTGTGGAAACGACATATGACAAGGATATGTTAATTTGGACGTGGCGAAACTTGAGGGAGTGGACGTGGTTTGGGATGTGAAAAACCTGAGGGGTCAAAGATAGTAAATTTTCCACAAAGCAAGTTTGATGGAAAATTTAGAAATAGATTGAAACGAGACGGACGTGACTTTAGATTGGAATATACTACCTTTGCCGTTTGGGAAGGGCGACTGACGAACGACGATTGACGGATGACGAAAAACTATTAAACGATTAATCCTATAAGGACTTATGAAAAATTATGATATTTATTCAACTGAAGATTTTGATAGGGAAATGAATTCTCTAGAAAAGATTGAACAGGAAAGGATCAATAAATTATTTTTAAAATTGAAAGAAAATCCTTATACTGGAGACCCATTAAGTTATAAATTCTTTCGGGAAAAAAGAATAAATGGAAAAAGAGTGTATTTCCTGATTTTTGATGATTTTAATGCAGTGCTTTTTGTCGCATTCAGCGATAAGAAAACTCAACAAGAAACTATTGACTCTGTTATTAATAAAATAGACCAGTTTAAATTTTATTTAAAAGAAAAAATAAAGGGTTAAGCAACTTTTCTTATTCTTCCCGCTTTGACATCTTCAAGACTTCTTGAAATTTGTTCAACAAACTTAAGATCAATTTTTGATACTCTCATCTCTATCATTTTCAATCTTTCGTATTCGTTTTTCGGAATTGTTATTGTTTCCATGAAAAACATAACGCAGTCTAGAATTTAAAGATTTCGGTAGGGAAAAAACAGAACAGTTATTTTAATAATATAAATATTTAAAATAACTCTCTCGTTATAATCTCAATGAAAAAACTTAATCTCGGTTGTGGAAACGACATATGACAAGGATATGTTAATTTGGACGTGGCGAAACTGGATGGGGTTGATTAGGTTATTTCTTTTTTGACGACAATGGAGGACGAGACTAAAAATTAAATTTCAATAATGAAACCTCTTTTCATACTCCGGATGACTAAAATATTCAATAATTACTGCCAAACATTCTTTATTTTCTAAAGTGATGATTGTATACACTATTCTCCATCCATTAGGAAGATTATAATGATACAAATTATCAATTTGATATTTTTGAATATATATTATGGGAATTAATCTCTTTGGGATATTTTCCCCACAAAAAATATTCACTTTCAAATTCTGAATTGATCTATTGAGAGCTTTTTTCAACCAATCATTTTCATTTAAAGAATTAAAATTGTCCTCAATTTTTTGTTCAATAAAAATAACGTTGTTAGCCGGTTTAATAAACCCCATGGAGATTAATATCTTTTAGCACTTAATAATCTTTTTGCCAGAACGGGATTCCAGGTGTAAATAATATATCCTTTATCATCAATAAGAATTCTATTATTATCATAAAGATGTTGAAGAATGACATTAAAAGTTCCCCACATCATTTTTTTTGGTAGCTTGTTGAGTAATTCAGTTTTCTTGAATTCTCCACTATGTTCTTTAATAAAATTTTCTACCATAACGATCGTATCAAGTCTTGGACTTCTCGTGATAATTTCTTGAGTATTAAATTTCATTTCTTTTTGTGTTTCCATTGTATATTATCTATTGATAATATTATCATATGATAGTATTTAAACTTTTTGAAGGGGTAAAATCACCTTGTGATTTTAAGAAAGATAGTAAAATTTCAACAAAGCAAGTTTGATTGAAAATTTTATTGATTAGGATACGTTTTTGGGTTTACGTTTTGTGGGGGATGAGACGACTTGACGACACGAAAAGTTTAAATAGTAATATCATTTGATATTATTAACAAAATTAAGACTAATTTGAGATGGAATCTAGAACAATAAAAAAACCAAAAAGTTATTTTGAGAGTAATGATGTAGCAAGAAGCCCAACATTACAGACAGTTATGATGGTTGAAAAGTTCATTGACGATAATTCTGGTGAATATAAAAAAACAGAGTTGTTCAATAATTTGCCTAAGAAGATGATGTGGCAAACTTTTCAGGTGGTGATGGAATACTTAGAGAATTCATTAAAGATAGTATATGATAAAGAAGGTTATGTAGTTTATATTTGGAATCCAAAATTTGCTGAGAAATATAAAAATAAACCTAATTTAATATGGAAGGAATAGTAATCTTCGCCGATGAAAAGCTCAAAGAGGCGTATGAAAATTTGAGGGAAATTGATAAAGATTTGTACGATCAGATAGATAAAGCAACTGATGAAATTAAGAATAATATTTTTTGTGGAAGAAATGTCAAGAAGAAACTGATTCCCAAGTCGTTTATCCAAAAGTATGGAATAGACAATCTTTGGATTTATAATTTGAGAAGTGGTTGGAGATTGCTTTATTCAGTTACATCACCAGACAAGATTCAGATATATGCAATTGTTCTTGATTATATGAGTCACAAAGATTACGAAAGATTATTTGGATTTCAGTGAAATAAAATACGCTTTCGTTCATAGTTGAGTTGAGTTCGTAATCGAGTTTTGGTGAGGTAAAATCACCTTGTGATTTTAAGAAAGATAGTAAATTTTCAACCAAGTAAATTGGATTGAAAATTTTATTGATTAGGATACGTTTTTGGGTTTACGTTTTCGTTCTCTTCTCATTTCCACTGCACAATCACACAATATTTTATAAATTCCTTCTCGTATAAATCTCTATGAAAAAGTTAAACCTCGGCTGCGGAAACGACATAAAGGCAGGATACATTAATTTAGATATAGCGAAACTGGAAGGGGTTGATTAGGTTATTTCTTTTTTGACGTTGACGGATGGGACGACGAGAATGACGGATGGAGTTGATTAGGTTATTTCTTTTTGACGGGCGAAACCAGACGAAACTAAACTATTACTTCACCCTTTAATTTTTTCCTGATATCTTCTACTTCTTTATGAGTAATAGAGTTAATTTTAGTTTTAATCGATAGGATGTATTCTCGCAATGAAGAAACATCAATATCAACAGTTCTGTTCTTTAGATAATACTGATTGTCTATTCTTAATTCTTTATCTGACTCTAATTGACGAGCATA
>PFCY01000061.1 GCA_002763085.1 Candidatus Pacearchaeota archaeon CG10_big_fil_rev_8_21_14_0_10_32_14
TAGATTCAATCATAGAAATGAAAATGTATTTAATCTGTTAATTGATATATGTATAACAAGGAGGGAGTTTAGTGCGGATTTGCACTAATCACCTAATTTAAATCTAGAGCAGATATAGAAAAAGAAAATAGCAATAAACTTAAATTCAAAGAAAAAGCTTTGTATTGGTGGAATGATGGATTTAAAATAACAAAAGAGATTTTCCCTTATGTTGTTTTAGGAGTGGGATTAGGTGCACTAATTCATGGCTTTGTTCCTGCGAGTTTCGTAGAGACTTATCTTTCTTCAAGAGCATGGTGGACAATTCCAGCAGTTGTTTTACTTGGAGCTCCTCTTTATGCAAATTCAGTAAGTGTAATTCCTATCATGGAAGCTTTTGTAGGTAAAGGTGTGCCTCTTGGAACAGCCCTCGCATTCATGACTGCAATTGTAACAGTATCTTTGCCGATGATTTTAATTTTAAGAAAAGTTATGAAATGGCAATTATTAGCAATATTCCTCACAATCACAATTATTGGAATTATGTTTATGGGATATTTATTTAATTTTATTTTTTAAAATTCATCCCCCTGAACTAAAATTCAGTAAAATGAAGGAACACCGACGATAAACGAAAAGTGTATAAACTATTAACACTTAGATATTTTATAATAGATTAATACCAAGACGCTATAGTTTTGGGACAAAAATATATTTCTGGCTCGTGGGGGCATTAATCCTCTGTCTTAACTCGCCAAAAATTATTCAAACAATTCCAAATATTCTTCATAACCGTTTTCTGCAAGTTTATCTTTTGGAATAAAACTTAACGCAGCCGAATTCATGCAATATCTTAAACTCCCATTAGGACCATCATCAAAAACATGACCTAAATGTGAATCTGCATATTTACTCCTCACTTCAATTCTTTTTCCTAAAAACAAACTATCATCTTCTTTTTCAACAACGGCCTTAGAACTTATCGGTTTTGTAAAACTAGGCCAGCCCGTTCCAGAAACAAATTTATCTTTTGAACTAAATAACGTCTCTCCAGAAACAATATCAACATAAATTCCTTCTTCTTCATTATCCCAATACTCATTTCTATAAGAAGGTTCCGTTCCATCCTTTTGTGTAACTTTATATTGAATATCACTAAGCATCTCTTTTAACTCTTCATCGCTCGGTTTAATAAAATCAGAATAATCAGATTCATCATTAATATTCAATACTTTATTTCCCCAAACTTCTTCGACCCTATTATCTCGCCCGCATAGTCTTCGATAAGTAGTATATTTTAAAGAATTTTTTTCATAATAATCTTGATGATAATTTTCTGCTTTAAAAAATTTATTTAATTCTAAAATTGAAGTAGCAACTTTACCACTCAAAACTTCTTCAACTTTTTTCTTTGATTCTTTAGCGAGTATTTCTTCATTGGAATTTTGATAAAATATTGCAGAACTGTATGCATATCCTCTATCGCAAAATTGCCCCCCATCGTCTAATGGATCTATATGCATCCAGAAATATTCAAGTAATTCTTCATAACTTACTTGCGTTTCATTGTAAATTACTTTTACTACTTCTATATGTCCTTTAGATATATAATCTTCATAATTAGGATTTTCACCATCTCCTCCGCTATACCCCGAGACTACATCAATGACACCTGGCAATTTCTCAAAATCAGATTCCACGCACCAAAAACATCCTCCAGCAAAAATTGACTCACTAAAATCACCTTCTAAATGAGGTTTATCCATTGTTTTATCATTAAACATATTCAAAATAAAAATAATTCCAATTATGACAATTAGAATCAATCCAATTATTTTTATTTTATTCTTCATTTTTAATTTCATGGAAGACTCCAAATTCCTAGTAACCATCCTATGAGCTCAACAATAACATATAACCAAATAATATATGTAAAAATACTTACAATGATCGAGATCAAGATTAAATTAATTATTTTCCTCTTCTTTTTTTTAAATTCATCAATTGTACAGACCTTTTCCTTTTTGTATACATACCAGTACATAGCTAATAATAAGAATAAAAAGGCAATACTTCTAAACACCCATTTATATGTTCCGTATAAAGTATCTGAAAGTGAAGTTGCAAAGCTAATACTACTTAATCCAAAAAGAACTAAAACAACTGGAGTAAAACAACAAAGTCCACCAATAAAAGCAGTAGCTGGAATTATCTTCTTCAAAAAACTTTTTTGTTCGTTGTCCAATAGATTTGCCATATGATTATTATAAAATAATTGAATGAATTTGCTTATTTATAATTAATGTTTTCTTGATTTTATTTTGTCCACATTAAAGACAGATTTTCCTGTATTCAATACCAAAGTATTATTCTGAGGCAATAGCAAATGTAATATGAAACTAAGAAAGAAATAGATAAAATGATTAATCAAAATAAAACTAAAGAATAATTATTTTTTTAATAAAAGCACGTTTAGCTTTCTTAACTTCTTTTTTAGTATCATCTATAATGCAATCTATTTTTGGAGTAATTGTAATCATAAACAAAGCATAAGCTGATCCAGTTTCAACTCCTGCTCTAATACTTCTACATAGGTTTGTCCATTTGCTCTGCACTGCCGAGGATAACTCTCTATTATCAGATTTCCATCCTTAACACAATCTTCAAAATTATTTATTTCAACTTTTATTTCAATTCTTAAAAATAAAAAAACTAAAACTACTATAAAAATAATCAACAGCGTAACAATTCCTACAATCGCATGATTTGAAACCTCATTCTTTTTTGCTTTCATGAAAAATAAAAATCATAGACATTTATAAGTTTTGTTTAGACTTCAATATCATTTGAAGTTATTACTACACCCTCTCTCATCAACAATTCTTCCTTACTCCTTCCAAGAAGCCCATTATATCCTCCAAGTTTTCCGTCGCTTCTAGTAACTTTATAACAAGGAACACTCCTATCTTTATTCGATGAAACAATTTTTGCAATCGCACGAGGATGAGAATTATATTTTTGTGCGAGCTCTTTGTATGTTATAGTTTCTCCTTTCTTTAATTTCTTAAGATGAGAAAAAACTTTATCATTTAATTCTTTATGCATAAATTATATAATAATTACTATTATAAATATATTATTCTTATAAAAATTATGATTATAAGTCTTATAAAAAACGCCCTCGAACTTTATTATAATTCAAAATTAACGAAAGAAAAACTTGATGCAAAAAAACTCAAGAAGTTTAGAAAACTCATAAAATATATTGAAAAGAAGTCTCCATATTATTCCAAGATAATAAAAGACAACAAAATAGATGTTAAAATATGCACACCTAGCGATTTTCCAATTTTAACAAAAGAGGAATACATAAAAAATTTTGACATTATTGTTACAGGTAAAAAAATCACCAAAGAACATGTATCCTCATTTCTTGAAAATTCGTTGCATCCTGGCGACCTCTTTCAAAATAAATATATCGTAATTCACACATCAGGAACATCAGGAAAAATCGCATATTTTTTGTTTAAGGAAAATGAATGGTTAAAAGGATTTATACAGTCAATAAGACTTCATAAATTAGGATTCAGAAAAAAATTCGCATATGTTGCAGCAACAAAAGGGCATTTTGCCGGTGTAACCTTAGTATATTATGGAAAGAGATTTATTAATAAAATATTTTATAACATTATAACAATAGACATAAACAAACCTTTTGAAGAAATTATTAGTGAATTAAATTCATTTAATCCAAAGGTTATATCAGGATATGCAAAAGCAATTAAATTATTAGCAAACGCAAAAAATAAAGGAGAGTTATGTATTAATCCAGAAGTAATAGAATGCGGTGGCGAACCACTTTTTTCTAAAGACCAAGATTATATTCAAAAAGCGTTTAAAGTTCCCGTGATAAACGTGTATGCATCAAGCGAACATTTAATTATGGGTATTGGAAAAGACAATTACGATGGCATGTATCTCATGGAAGATGAATTGATATATGAATGCAAAAAAGACGGCATATGTGTTACCAATCTTTTCAACTATACGTGTCCCTTAATACGATATGAAATGAAAGATATCTTAATTCCAAAATTTGACGATAAAAAAATATTCAACTTCACGAAAATAAATAATCTCGTAGGAAGAGATGAATACTCGCCAGTTTTTGAGAACAATAACGGTAAAGAAGATTTTATACATCCAATAATCTTCGTAGAATTTTTTGTAAATAATCTTAAAGGTTTTCAAATAAGATTAGATTCTAAAAAAAGATTCACATTCTTTGCACTCTATTCTAAAGACATTTCAAATAAAGAAAAAATTTTAGTTAAAAAGGAGATAGATAAAAAATTAAAAAATATCTTAAAAGAAAAATTGATGGATAAAGTTAAGTATAATATACAAGAAGTAAACGAACTCAAAATCGATAAGAAAACGGGGAAATTTAGATTAATTATAAAAAATCAATAATATTAAATAATCAAATTCACTTTTTAGAAAATGAAATATCCAAAGATCATCGCAACAATCGGACCGTCGTCTTTTTCTTATAATATAATAAAAGAGATGTCTTCTAATGGAATGGACATCATAAGAATTAATACCAAATACGGAAACATTAAACAATACGAAAAAATAATTTCCCATGCAAAAAGAGCTAGATGCAAAATTCTTATTGACATAAACTCCCATAAATATCTTGATTGGCTTAATACACAAGATTTTGATTATCTGGCATTAGCTTTTACGCAGTCCGGAAAACAAATAAAATATCTAAGACAACAACTTACTAACAAAAAAGTAAAGATCATAGCAAAAATTGAAAATAAAAAAGGAATAAAAAATATTAAAGATATTCTCAAGGAGTGTGATGGCATGATGGTCGCACGCGGAGATCTTGGGAAAAACATTCCTTTAGAAAAACTTCCCATTTTTCAAAAAGAACTCCTTAAAAAATGTAATAAGAAAAATAAATTTTCAATTACTGCTACCGAAATGCTTCTTTCTATGACAAAAAATAAAATTCCAACAAGAGCCGAAGCGAGCGATGTTGCAAATGCAATTCTTGATGGAAGCAACGCAGTGATGTTATCTGAAGAGACGGCGATAGGAAAACATCCAGTGATTTGCGTGAAGATGATGGATGGGATTATCAAATCTACATGGAAATGGGAAAAGAAGTTAGAGTTCTCACCAAACATCAAAAAATAAAAAATAAAAAATAAAAAAATCTGCTTAATTTCTTGCTAAGCTAAATACATTCTTAACTGCAACAACAATAGTTGCTGGAGTGAATAAAGCAAGTAGTGCACCTAAGATATCACCTAAGAATTTGATGTCTCCAAGTGAACTTCCACCAAGTGAACTTGCAATTACAAGTACAGCTCCAGATAAAAGGAACGGTGCAGATTCTTCTCCAGATACATTAACAAATCCGATGATTAATCCAATGACTACAAGAGCAATTGTAAAACCGGTACTTAGTTCAACACCGATCAAAGGCAATAAACCAAACAAAACCGCGATGATAACTCCTGCAAGAAACGCATAACTAGCTATCTTCTTTACACCACCCTCATCTTTTTTCGCCATTTTACATAACCTCCTTTTAACACTATTAAGTTAATAATTAAAGTATTTTAGACTTTTTAAAGGTTACTTATAATCATGACTATGGATTTGTGAAAATAATACATAAAAATTCAAACAGATATTATTTTAAATAGAATTTCCATAAAAAACTATGTTACCACTTATAAAATTAGGGGACTATGATATTTCAAGATTAATCGTTGGCGGAAATCCTATTAGTGGCTTCTCTCACATCTCTCCCGAAGTTGATAAAGAGATGATTGATTATTATTCAACCACAAATATAAAAAAATTATTGAAGGAATGTGAAGAAAACGGAATAAACACAATTCAAGCCCGCGGAGATAGACACATCATGCGTGTTCTTAATGAATATTAAAATGAAGGTGGAAAAATTCAGTGGATCGCACAAAACGCATCTGAGCTTGCTGACTTAAAAACAAATGTAAAACAAATAGCAAGTTCTGGAGCAATTGCAATTTTTTATCATGGAACTCAAGTTGATAATTTATGGAACGAGATTGGCGGTATTGATAAAATAAAAGATAATCTTAAAGTGATGAGAGATTCGGGTTTAGTTGTCGGACTAGGATCACATAGACCTTCAGTAATTCAGTACGCAAACGATCACCAATGGGACGTTGATTTTTTTATGACATCATGGTACAACTTAGAGCCTATCTCTATAGGCAATAATTTTTAGAAAAAATTTTGAAAA
>PFCY01000023.1 GCA_002763085.1 Candidatus Pacearchaeota archaeon CG10_big_fil_rev_8_21_14_0_10_32_14
ATGCCAAACTGGAAATCTCTTGAAAAATAATCTTGCTGATCCTCCTTTCAAAACATTAAATGCAAAACTCACCGAAACATTCGGTGAAAGTTCTACAAAAAGATGGACATGATTCTTCATAACTTCCATCTCACAAATTTTTATATTCCATTTTTCAGCAACGACTCTAAGTGCCCTTACCATATAGTCGTGCTTTTCTGGATCCGAAAACACAGAAACATTATACTTTGGTCTCCAAACAAAATGAAAAGCTAACTGACCAACTGAATGTTTGTGATATTTTATTTCTACCATTTTATCTCCCAAACATTTAATTAGGAGCTCAGCTACTTTTCATTGTTAATTTTAACTATAATGAGCCGTGCTAAGCTCATTGTTTTATCTTTTTATAGAAATAAATGCTTTACCCCCTCAGCCTAAAAGGCAAAGGCACCCATCACAGAGTGGGCGGTAGGGGAGATGGCGGTGGGATAGCTAATGAGAAATCTTGATAAAAAAGTAAACTTAAATTAGGAGAGTGAATGGCGGGAAAACGAATAATCAAAATTTGTGAATGAATATATTAAGAAAGGGTGAAAAATTAGGATGATTATGATTTTATAAGTCCCAGTTTATTCATTTCATCTTCAACTAATTTTTTTACGTCTTCTATGGAAAAATCAACATCACTATATTTCATATCTTTCTTTTCTATTACGAATGAAACAGCATTCTCAATCAAAAAATCTATATCCCTTTTATTCCAGTTGTGTTTTTTTGCCTCTTTGATTGCTGAATCTCTATATGTGACTTCTTCTGCCCGAAGAAATCCTTTAGACTCCGGTCTATTTGTATGCATTACTAATAATTTATGTAATACTATATTTCCGATTCTCTTCCCAAGATATTTTAAATCTCTATTTTTTCCCATTTTGCTTTTACTATCTCCTCATCAATATTTTCAGATAAATTTTTTATATAATCAAGTACTAGCCTCTTTTCTAATTTGGATGCAGTATTATTCTTGAGTTTAGATGCAATTTTCTCACCAATTTCTTTTATAACCTCTGTTTTTAAAATTTGATTATCAACAGTTTTTCTTAAGAGCAGTCTAACTAGAATTACGTTTCGAAGTGATTGATAGATATCATTTCCAAGAGAATCTTTATCGTCAATATCACTCCAATCAAGTTTCATCCTCAAATCAAGTTTAGAAAATTTTGCCCTCGATTGAAGTATAATCTTCCCATAAATCACTTTTCGGTCATGAAGTTGGTATATCAGTGAGGGACTTCTAGGATATTCATAAGAAAAAGATTTTTTATCAATCATTTGAACATCAAGTTTCAATCCAATTTCTTTCCCAAGTCCGGTTAACTTCAGAATATAATCATATTTTTCACCTGCATTTTTCCAGATTCTTTTCTTAGTGATTATTAGCAAATCAATATCATTATAATTTTTATAATTGTTTTGAATAGCCGAACCAAAAACAATAATTGATTCCACCTTAGTAAGATTTCCTAGTACGATTTTCTTAATCTTCCCTTCAACTGACTTGGCTATTTGATTATATTCAAGTTTATTTAATAGTATTTCAACATCTAGATTTTTCATTTGTTTAAGTTTAGGTCGAATATATTTACTTAAAATATTTGATTCGTTCTGAGTCAAACTATGATTATTCAATTTTTTTTTAATTATTTGCTTTTCCCTATTTGTAAGGATATTTACCATATAATATATATTTATATTAAGTGATATTTAAGCTTTTCGTCTCATGTAATTACTCAGCATAACGGAAGCTTCGCAAGATAAATTAGAAACTAATTTTGAAGTAAATTCAAAATTCATAGTGAATAATGTCGTCCCGCACATTCAACACCAGAACTCATAATCGAAAAGATGGCAAACACGAAAGATAAAGAATATTTTAAGTTTGTGAATGAGTATATTAAAGGAAAATAACTTATCGATATATTTTAATAGTTAATTACCATAAAAGAATAATAGACAAAAGCTTTGAGTTTTTTTATAAATTACATAAGGATCAAAAATATAATGATAACGAACCATATTGGCCCCATCTGTATAGGGTCGGTGTCCTCGTAAAGAATATTCTCACGATTAATAAAGAAGCACGAAAAAAAGAAATTAAAATTCTCACAATCGCTGGTTTTGGTCATGATTGTCTTGAAGACACAAATGTTTCACTTTCAGAAATAAAAAAACAATTTGGTAAAGAAGTAGCAGATATAATTTTCGCAATAACAAATGAAGAAGACGATAAACATACAACAGAATATATTAAAAAAATATGTGGATCAAGCGAGGAAGTGAGACTTCTTAAATTAGCAGATATTTGTGACAACTTTACTCGTATGATTCATAGACCAGAAAATCCCCAATATTTAAAGAACAAAATCTTACCCATTATTGAACCCATGCACCAAGCGATAATTAAAACAAAATTCAAGAAATATCACAAATCATCAAAACAATTAATAGAATTATCAAATTTACTTTTAAAGAATGTTTATGAAATTTTATAATCAACTCTTCTAATAAATCAAAATAGATCCTTCTCACATTCTCCCCCATCCAGTCAAAAGAAATCCAAGCGATAGCAGGATTTCTTTTGCATCAATACCACGAGCGACATAATCTATCTTAAGGGAAGATTACAGTGACTCCGCATCGCAGGTAGGTGTCTTCGCGGAGCGAGTACAAATTTAACCTCCGTAAACTATAAAAACCCTATTGTATAAACTTATACAATGACAAATATATTACATTATCCGAAATTAGATTCGATCTTGATGGTAGAAAAAAAGATTATTGAGATGAAATCGTATCCGACGAGAATGGAATTATGGAAAGTTCTCCCAAAACAGATGCAATACCAAACATTCAAATTGATATTAAATTATTTAGAAAAATCAAATAAAATAATGTTTGAAGGCAACAAAATCGTCTGGATATTCCCAAACAATAAAAGACTAAACGATCTCATACAAAATTCTGTTAAAGTATGATGGATAAAGATTATGAAATTAGACTATCACCTGAATTATTTAAAGTAAAGACGACTATCTAATACGAATTACAAAATGGAGATAAAACAAATGAGAAACTTTATCAATTGATTCTTAAAGCAATTGAATTCCTTAAATCAAAAAGATCAGGTTTACCAATATCAAAAAATCTTCCTATTTACAAGTATTATGAAAAAAAATTACGGTATAACAAATCTATTTATGATTAAACTTTCTCAAGGTTCAAGAGGATTTTATACAAATGTTTGCGGATGACAATTTAAAGTATTACAGATTATTCTTGAGGTAGAAGAAACTCACAAAGGTTACGAAAGAAAAGGAAATTACTGAATATCTTTTTATATTTCCCAATTCCCGAGATAAAAATTAATTTTCTCTAAATATTTCATTTGATTATTTCTATTCGGAGCGAGTGCAATTTAAGTAGTCTCATTTATCAAATATTTCTTGAATTTATTTCAAGAAATATTGCGATTATTATTTAATTAGAAATCTTTTTTCAACAATTCCCAAGAAAGATTTATATACTCTAAAATATATTTCTCTGTATTCACTAAAAAAGAGGAATAAAAAATGGTTTGGCTCGAAGTTGAAACAAAATCAAAGGTCGAAAATGCCACTGCTCTAAGAAAAAAAATTCTAGCTATTGCAGAGCACGAAAAGACCGAATCTCGAGGCGATGATTATTTCAGGATGACGGGTTCTAAATATCCTAAAAAAGCATTCAGGATACGATTCGACGGAAAAAAATACAAAGTCAACTTCAAGAAACATATCAATAAATTATATAGCGACGGTATCGTCGTAAAAGAAGAATACGAATTTACATTAACAGATATACCTCATATTGACAACTTCGTTGCGCTTCTTGAAGATATGGGTTTTGAAGAATGGGTCAAAAAACGAAAACATACTGAATCATACTTATACAAAAAAGACAAACGAGCCGTCATTGAAATTAATCACGTCGAGCATGTCGGAACTTATATGGAAATAGAGTACTTATCAAAACCCAGCGAAGTGCCAAAAGCAAAAAAAGTGATCTTAAAGATCATGAACGAACTCGGAGTCAAAAAATCTGATATTGATAACGTAGGCTACACAAGAAGATTATTCGATAAAGGCATCAAAGACAAAAAATATTTTATCACGAATAAATTCAAGAAAAAAGAATCTTTGAAATGAAATCTTATACATATGTTGAAAAATCAGGTAAAAACTTTAAACCCACTGCAACTGCACAAGAAGTTAGTTTTGCTAAAAAGGATATCTATGCTAAAGCTGATAAAAATAGGATTGCGTTCTGGGAAGATTTAGCTAAAGAAGGAATTGACTGGATTGAGCCCTGGGAAAACGGTAAAGCTTATCAGCAAAAAGGAAATTCATTCGCTTGGTTCAAAGGTGGAAAATTAAATCTTTGTTATAATGCCGTCGATCGTCATTTAAATAAACCAGAGAAATCTGCAATCGTCTTCGTCCCAGAATTGATGCACGAAAAAAAGATAGTTATTTCTTATAAAGAACTTTTCAAGATGGTGAATAATGCCGCAGCTATGTTAAAATACAACGGAGTAAAAAAAGGAGACGTCGTATCAATATATCTTCCCATGATCCCTGAAACATTAGCGTTTATGCTCGCGTGCGTTAGGATCGGAGCGATTCATGGAGTTGTTTTCTCTGCATTCTCTCCCGACGCTCTAAGAACAAGAATAAAAGACGCCGGTGCAAAAGTTCTTATCACCTCAGATATATACTATCGACGAGGAAAGAAGGAAAGTTTAAAGAAAAAAGCAAACAAGGCAACCAGAGGACTTCGAATCAAAAAAATTATAATTCCAAGAGCAAAGGTGGGAAAATTCCTAAACCAAGACCACTTTAATTATATCCAACCAGAAGTGATGGACGCAGAAGATTTAGCTTTCATTCTTTACACCTCTGGAACAACGGGAAAACCCAAAGGAGTGATGCATACGACAGGAGGTTATGCAGTTTCAACGTACTGGTCAGCAAAATATATATTCAACATGCAAGAAGGCGAAACAATTTGGTGCACAGCAGATATCGGTTGGGTCACAGGCCACACTTACGCTTGTTACGGTCCATTACTTAACGGAGCAACAACAGTTCTTTTCGAAGGAATGTTAGACTATCCGACTCCGGCACGATATCTACAAATAATTAACGACAACGATGTGTCAATATTTTATACGGCTCCAACAGCATTAAGATTATTTGCTCAACACGGAAATAAATATCCAAACAAATATAAATTAAATTCACTAAAAATCTTAGGAAGCGTTGGCGAACCAATCGACGAAAAAACGTGGCTTTGGTATTACACAAATATAGGTAAAAAAAGATGCCCTGTCATCGACACTTATTGGCAGACAGAAACTGGAACAATCGTAATCTGCTCGCCCCCAGGAATAGGTCCATTCATTCCATCTTACGCAGGAAAAGCCTTCCCAGGAATTGATTATGAAATCGCCGACGAAAAAGGTAAAAAACTTCCTCTAGAAAAAAAAGGTCTACTCGTTCAAGTGCCTCCTTTCTCTCCTTCACTTATTAGAGGAGTTTGGGGAGATCCAAAAAGATACAAAACTTATTTCATTGGAAAATATTATTTAGCAGGAGACAACGCTTTCAAAGACGCTCAAGGGAACATAAGAATTCTTGGAAGAAGCGACGACGTAATAAAAGTTGCAGGTCATCGTTTATCAACAGCAGAAATGGAAAACGCAATCGAAGGTCTACTCGGAGTCGTTGAAGCAGCAGTCGTTTCAAAGTCCGATGCTCTCAGAGGAAAAGTTCCTATCGCATTTGTAAAATCACGCTGGCCAATGAAAGAAGAAAAGATTGTCGGAATAGTAAATAAAAAAATTGGTCCAATAGCTAAACCTGCTAAAGTATATTTTGTCAAAGACTTGCCTAAAACTCGTTCAGGAAAAATAATGCGAAGAGTTCTTAAAGCGCTTCTAGCTAACGAAGATCCAGGAAACATCATGACTCTCGTCAATCCAGAATCGGTTAAAGACATCGGTGAAATGTTGAAATCTCCGCCAAGTCCGCCTAAGAAATAATTTTATTTTTCTACAGCAATCTTTAAAAACAAATTCTATAGCCTAAGACATTAATTATTCCCCAAGATTTATATATCCAATTATCTTTGTTTATTGGGAGGTATAAACATGAACAATAAACAAATAGAATTTCTTAAGGAAGCTTATAAAAAAGAAAAAGATGCGAAAATAATAAAGAGAATTCTTATGGTAATTTACAATCTTCAAAAAGAAACTTTAAGAGATATAGGTGAAAGACTTCATTGTGACCATAAACTTGTACTTTATTGGAAAAGAAGATATGAAAAAGAAGGTTTAGAAGGTCTTAAAACAAGACCCAAAAGTGGAAAGCCCAGAAAGATTTCCCGACGACAAGAAGCAAATTTAAAAAGAATCTTTTCTAAAGAAAATCCAGATAAACCATGGACCACAAAAAGAGCTTTGGTATTAATTGCAGAAAAGACAGGCGTAGATTATTCACAACGTCAGACAACAAGAATCTTAAATCGCTGGAATTTTGGTCTTTCTGTTGGTAGACCAATTTATTGGCATAAAGCTTCAGAGGAAGAAATAGCAAAATTCGGAAAAAAAAATTTGGTATTACAAAGATAAATATCCAATTCATCCATTATTTTGTGAAGATGAATCAACATTCCTTTATGATTCAATTTCCAGGAAAGTTTGGATAGTAAAAGGCAGAGAATACCGACGATTAGTGACAGGATCTCATAAGAAAATACACGCATATGGCTTTCTTTCTGAAAATGGCAAAAAGATGTTTACATTAAGAAAAAACATGAATGCCGGAGAATTTCTTAAAGTTTTATCTAAATTCTTGCATAAATTCAAAAGAGCAATACTAATTTTGGACAAGGCTCCTTGGCATAAAAAGTCAAAGAGAGTACAAAAATATTTGAAAGAACATCGACGAGAATTAAAGATAATTTGGTTTCCATCTGGATGCCCTGAAATGAATCCTGTTGAAGAATGTTGGAGACAAGCCAAGGGAGAAGTTAATGGTGGTAGAATTCATGAAAGTTTTGAAAGGATGGTGAAAGAACTAAGATACTTTGTGAAATATACTGAATTCAGGCAGAATATGGGGAAATACTTACGTCCTTAGCTATAACATCAATAATATAAGTCAGTTTTTCTCCTGCTCCAGGTATTTCAAATAATCCTCTCCCATACATTGAAATCTTACTACCTGGCTTTGATGCTTCTTTTTCTGTTATAATATACGTCTTAGAATTTTTTCCATCACCTAAACTAACTGAGAATCCACTTAGATTTTCAGCACCTTGCCCTAATTGAATACTGACTAAAACTTTGCTTAGGTTCT
>PFCY01000007.1 GCA_002763085.1 Candidatus Pacearchaeota archaeon CG10_big_fil_rev_8_21_14_0_10_32_14
TTTAGAAAAATTAAATGTAAATTAGTTTGAGGCAGACAATATTTGATTAAGACTTAATCAAGTTTCTCTGAAAGAGAAACTTGGGATGAAGCCAACAAAACCTCAAACTTTATATACTCAATATTTTTATTTTTAGTAATCATAGAAACAAAAGTTTTTATGAGACAAGGAGATAAATATGAAAGAATTTGGTTCCGGACCTAGATCTGGAGGAAATGGTGGCGGTTTTCGTGGCGGTGGTGGAGGCGGACGAGGCCCAGGTGGCAGATCAGGCGGCGGCTTTAAAAGAAATTTTAACAGCGGTCCTCGAGAGATGCACAAGGCAACGTGTTCTGAATGCGGAAAAGAATGCGAAGTTCCCTTCAAACCAGCACAAGACAAGCCAGTATTTTGCCAAGACTGTTATAAGAAGAAGAAAGGCTTTTCGTAATTAGAACAACGCAGATACGCTATGTTTAATTTTATTTTTTTATTATATTTTTGGGAGATGATTTTTAAGAAACTATTAATTGAATTTTTTATCTCATTTCCTTTTTGCTAGCACCATTTCAATCCTATCTGGATCGTAACCAACAATAATCGTTCCATTTATATCTATAACAGGAACTCCCATCTGCCCGCTTAACTTAATCATCTCTTGAGTGGCAGCTTTATCTTCACCCACGTTCACGTTTTTGAATTGAATTCCTTTTTCATTCAAAAAATCTTTTGTCTTTTCACACCATGGACATGTCGATGTACTATAGACGATAACCGTTTTTTCTTTTTCTTTTTTTAAATCGGTTTTCTCTTTTGATTTTTTTGTTTTCATTTTTTCTTAGCTGTTTTTGATTTTGTTTTAGTTCTAATTAAGGGAGTTATTTTTTTATTTTCATTCATTTCACTATTTGTTGGCATTACATAGTTTCCTTTGTTAACATATTCGTATGCGTTGTAGGCCGCAGCGACACCCTCGCCAACGCCCGTGATAGCTTGCTTGAAGGAAGTATCAGCAACGTCGCCAGATGCGTAAAATCCTGGCACATTCGTTTGAGCTTTTCGATCGATTATTATTTCACCTTTAGCGTTTATTTTAACTCCTATTTCTTTTGCTAAATCGCTAAGAGGAATGTGTCCGATCGCAACAAAAACTCCGTATAGAGATAATTCTGTTTTTCCTTCGAATGGTTTATCCAATACGACGCTTGAAACGAAACCATCGCTTCCTTTTATTTCGGTGATGTTTGTATTATTTATGACTTCGATTTTTCCTTGTTCGACTTTTTCTTCCATCCTTTTCAAATTAATCGGTTCAGGATGGACTTTTTCTCCTCGATAAATTATGTAAACTTTATTGGCATATTCAGATAAAAGCAAACTTTCTTTTACAGCAGAATCACTTCCCCCAACCATAGCAACTTCTTTACCTTTGTAAAGTGGTCCATCACAAAGCGCGCAATAACTCACCCCTTTGTTTTCTAATTCTTTTTCTCCAGGAACTCCTAGTTTTTTCCATTTACTTCCCGTAGCGTAAATTATTGTTTTAGAATTAAATTTCTGTTTTTTTGTTAAAACGACAAATAAATTTGATTTATTTTTTTCAATTTTTTCAACTTTTCCAAGTAAGATATCAATATCATAATCTCTTGCATGATTTTCAACTTTTTGCGCCAATTCCGGTCCGGAGAGTGAAATGAATCCCGGATAATTCTCGACGACGTGAGTTTGTGTAATCGTTCCGCCGGGCATCTCTCCAATTATCAAAGTCTTAAGTCCAAGTCTTCCAGTATACATCGCAGCGCTCCAGCCAACAATTCCAGTTCCAATAATAATGACGTCATAACAAATTTTTTCGTCTGGGACGAAATCATATTTTTCCCGAGGAGTTTCAATAAGAGTAGATTTTTTTTCAGTCATAAAAGTAAAAAGGGGGAGGAGTTTATATAATTTACTTAGTAAAGCGAATTTTTGAAGTAAATTAAGACTCTCAATACAAACTTAGCAAATCAGATTATCACACTAATGCATTCTCCAAATTTTGGTTAGAAAAAGTATTCGTCGATATTCTAAGTTCTGCTAGCTCTTCAAATTCAACAAGTTGATCAATTTTAGGAGAAAATTTTGGGGTTCGTGAATCACATCCACCCACAAAAATATATTTTCTAATCGTTGGAGAAAATCCAAAATCATTTCCTGTTTCACCTTTTACTTTTTCAGGGTCCGGTTCAAAAAGATTGCAGTATGATAAAACTTTTGAATTTTGTGTGGGATCTCCGGTCTCTTTAAAAGACGTACAAGATTCACATCCTCTTTCAGAATAACTTCTATAAAAACTTATCACTCTTCTTGCATCAGACACATCGACTACACCTTTAATACCCAGCTCGTCATAACCTTTAGTTTTATATCTAGGGTTATTATCAACAACTTTCAAAATTTCTCTTAAAGAAAGCTTTTCAAAAGAAGTATCTAATTTACCAATTTCTCTTCTTATTTCAACCAACATTTGAAAAACACTTTCAGGAGAAATTTTATCATTTCTATCTAATCCAGATTCATATCTAAAATCTCTTATTAATTCCATTCATAATTTATGAAAATACATTATTTAAAGATTATTGCAATTTCAAAACTTCTTCCACATTTATTAAAGCCATTTCGGTATTCAGAATATCTTCTTTGCCTATTCTCGGACAAGCCGTATTTACCCAGCAATGAATGAAAGGAAAATTTTCCATTTCACTAAAACTTAAATTGTCTGTAAAAAAAGCATAAAATGTTTTATCTTTATATTTTGCTTTTAATTTTTCTACATAATGCGCATGCTCTTGTCCTGGTTTAGTTGTAATCAAAACTCCAACATTCTGCGAAAAATGAAATCGTTTTATATTTGCTACTTCTTTTTTTATTACTTTTTCAACAGTTTCATATTTTAAATTTTCAAGTTTATTATAAACTGGATCAAAAATAAAGACTGGTTTTCGTTCTCCGTGTCGCTTGTCAATCTCTTCAAAAAGTAAAGCGTTCGGATGGAATTTACCGTCACCAATATATAAGTACGCATCACAATCTGTTTTTAATTTCAAATTCCCATGATAGACATCACACCCAAGAATCTGGAATTCTCTGTTTGTCCTTTCGGGCTGAGATGTTACAACTGAATTGCCATTTTTCTTCAATTGATCTAAAATAATTTTCAAGCCATGATTGAATTGAGTTGTTGTATAGACTGCAAGAGTTTTGTATCTTTTTAATTCATTAAGAGCTATTGCTGTAAGTTCTATCTTTCCTTTGAATTTTACGTCAATTAATGCGAGTTTCATTTTTTATCTTCCATATCCTTGACCTTTTTTTATTGCTAGTCCCCGTCCTATTCCATAAATTTTATATTTTTTCCCAAGATATTCAACTTCAATGGGTTTTATCATTCCGGATGCCATTATCGTTCTATTATCTTCTATAAAAAAGAAAACTCCCCTAAAATCTTGTTTCTTAAAATCAATTTCAGAACCTTTTCCATACTCATTTATTCGAGCATTATTAATAAAATCAATTTCTCTTTTACTAAGTTTATTAACATTAATTATTTTAGTCTTCATTTCATTTCCACCCCTTCATATTTTTTACAAACCTATTATGACCGAATTGAATGACTAAATCGACTCTGTTTGAAAGTTGAATCGGTAAATCACAAGCCCCATAACAAGCCCCAAGCCATGTAAAAACTCGAACTGTTTGTTTTTTTGAATTGAATTTTTCTTCGATAGCGTCAACCACCTCAAATGCGCGAGATTTTATTCCGTCAGGAAATTGGAGAAGAACAGTTTTAGCTTTCGCTTTTTTTATTTCGTCAATGACTTTTTCAATTTCTAAATCGTAAATCGATTCATTAAAATTTTTGTTGTACTGCGGGAGTTTCATGATAAAATTAGGATGGTTGAGGTTTTAAGTTTTGCTACCGAAACATTTAAATATAAGTAACTAATTATTATGTGTATGGATATTAGTAAGGAAGACATTATCAGAATAAATCATGGATTTGGAGGAACTTTGAGAAATGATTCAAGTTTGGATTTTGCTATTGATAAACAAAACGATAAAAAACTCGGAGAATACAAAAAATTATCTTATCTACTAAGAGCAATATTAGTCGACCATCCATTCAGTGATGGCAACAAAAGAACTGCGATGTTTATTTGTTTTGCATTTTCATATGAATTTAATAAAGAAGTTGATATTGATTTACTAAAACATCATATGGTCTCAATAGCAAAGAAAAATGAAAATATAATTAAAAATATAGAATGGAGGTTAAAATCAGCAATAAAATAAAATGAAAAAAACAGACATAGATAAAATAATGAAAAAACATAAGAAAGATTTTGAAGATTTAGAAATATACGATAGAACTCGACAATTACCCTTCCAAAGAAAAAGAATAGATATCACTTTATCAGTCGAAACTATAAATAAATTAAGACAGATCAATAAAAAAACTGGAATACCTATTTCAAGAATTATTGAAGAGAAGTTTTAAATCTTGACTTATTCTTCCTCTTCACCTTTATTTTTCTTCTTACCTTTTTTTCCGGAGGATTCGTCTTCTTCCTTTTTATCCCTCTCCTCCAGATCGACGTCGTCAAAGCTATTTATTTTCTTAGCAAGTTCAATATCTTTATCAGTAATTTTATTTCCTTTATCGTGTGTCGTAATCGTCAGTTTTACTTTATTGTATTTTATCTCAAAGTCTGGATGGTGTTTTAGTTTTTCAGAATAATAACCGACTTTATTTACAAATTCCATTGCTTCAAGGAAGTCAGTAAACTCATATTCTCTAACTAAAGAATTATTCTCTTCTTTCCAATCATGAGGTGCGTCAACCATAACTAAAAGAATAAAAGAGGGATTTTAAAGTTTTACTACCGCAATTATTTTAAACTATTTTATTTACGGAATTTTATGGTTGTAATAAGTCAACAATATCTTTTTGATAATCCTCTTGGGCCACTAGAAATAAGAAACTTACTTTACGGAACAGGAAGCAAGAGCATTTATGGTTTATTTCTTATCAAGAATATGGAAGGTTCGTATTTGCTAGACAGCGGTCAACTAATCAGAAATGGGACACATACATTTTCAGTTTAAATAAGTAAAAAACTGGAGGATAAATTCATTGAAATTTTAGTTCATGAATGAGTCCATGTAATAAAGGAACATATTCCGCTTGGAAAGGATGAATATTGGGACTTAGAAAGAAAAGTGGATGCTGAAGTTAAACGAACATACGACCAATTTTGCGAGGATATACAAGATATTTATTCAGAATTAAAAGAGGGTAAAAGAGGTTTAGAAATAACTGAATTAGACTCTCATGATTCTGGTGTAATAAAAAAAGTTATAGAGAGAAACAACAGACTAAGACTCAATTCTTCGCTTTCACATAATACTCATTAACTTTCTTCCAATCAATTACATTAAAAAAAGCATCCACATATTCAGCACGTTTGTTTTGATATTTCAAATAATAAGCGTGTTCCCAAACATCAATTCCTAGAATAGGTGTAAATCCATTTCTCAATGGTGTTTCTTGATTTTGAGTCTGAATAATCTCTAGCTTCTTACTTCTATTTACAACAAGCCAAGCCCACCCAGATCCAAAAAGGGTATTTGCTTTTTCACTAAATTGTTTTTTAAATTCGTCAAAGCTCCCGAATTCTTTTTTTATCGCTTCGGCAATTTCACCTTTAAATGCAACATCTTTTTTAAGAATCGTCCAAAAAAAAGAATGATTTACATGACCGCCACCATGATTTCTCACCGCCCCCTGAATGCTATCCGGAAGAGAATTCAAATTTACGACAAGTTCGACAGCAGTTTTTTTTTGAAGTGCCGGGTGATTCTCAAGTGCAGCGTTCAATTTATCGACGTAAGTCTTATGATGTTTACTATAATGAATTTCCATTGTCCGTGCATCTATATATGGCTCGAGGGCACGATAGTCATATCCAAGAGTGGGTAATTGGTGTGTCATTTTAGAATTCTAAAATATAGTTAATCTTTTATTTAAATCTTTCTGTAAAAACGGCTTCATCCCAAATTAAATTTTTTTGTGAGATTTTGTTTGTAATTTACTCACCCACTAATCTGGAAGGAGCCTCTACCTTAGAGGTTGAGGGGAGGGGGAGGGAAAGAAAAACTGATTAATATTTTGCTGCTTCGCAGATTAATGCTCACAAATTAT
>PFCY01000003.1 GCA_002763085.1 Candidatus Pacearchaeota archaeon CG10_big_fil_rev_8_21_14_0_10_32_14
AACTAGCCCATTTTTATAATCAATCGAGAAATAAATAATTTGCGGAAAGAAACTCACCCCATCTTGAAAGATGGAGATTTCTTTTTAGTTAATAGTTGCTATAATTGGATTCGGATTATGTTTTTTAGCGTTTATCGCTTATCCTTCTAATTTTTGAAGCCCAATTTAACTGCAGAACAATTTAGAACATAAATTTTTATAAACCGAAAAAATTCATATTTTTATGAATCTCAAAAAATTATTACCCCAAACAAACTCTCTTCTTAAATTTGTATCTTCTTCAGATCCATCTCTTCCTCTATATGATAAACAAATAATCCAAAAAGCTATAAATTATATTTTATTTGTCGAAGAAATTGTTGAATCCGACTCTAGATATCCTTTTTCCCATCTTCCTTATCCTGAATTGATTCCTGGATCACATGGTTCAATTGATGTGTTATGGACCGGGAGATTTGGTGATGAAAGAAACCCTTACAGGTTACTGCTTAATGTATCTCCCGAGGACAAAACCTCTTCTTTATGGTTGTTGACTTTAGATAAAAAATTTAAACCGCATAATATTTATCGAGACGAAAGACTTTTCAAAGTAAGTATTTAATTTATGATCTATTAAAATATCTGTCAAGAGTTCGTTTTAATTCTTCATCATCAATTCCAACACGAAGAAAAAAACTATCTGTTTTCTCACCATTAGAATGTGAGTAGGTTTTAAAGCCGGTTATATCTCCAACCTCCGATAGGATTCTTGTAAAGCTGTATAAAATTCCAGGTTTATCAATATTGAATCTTATTCCAACTTTATATTTTCCTCCTCCAAAATTATCAAGACTATATTTTGGGGATATATCTTTTATAATCTCTCTCGGATCATATTCTAATTCCTTCGCCTGCCCAACATTTTCTCTTAACTTCTCATCCAACCTGTCTAAGAATTTATTTACAATCTCTTCAGGAGTTTTTTTATCTACCTTGCCATATACTTTTTCTAATATCTTTTTCTTCAGGTCATCGGATGGTAAATTTATTTTTAAAAAATCCATAGATAATTCATAAGGTGGTTCTATGACATAACCCGACGCCTGTTTAATATCAATTCCATGTTCGTAACAAGTTCCTGTAATTCTCCATAAGGATCCGGGATAATCTTGATACATCACAGCAAGTTCTAACCCCCCATCTTCAGTTGACTTAAAAACTACTCTTGGCTTTTTTAACTCTTTATCTTTAAGAGCTTCCATAACATGTTTAATCCATGCGCCCACTTTATAAGGATCATTACATCTTTCTCCTCTAAAAAAACTATTGGGTATTTTTTCTAAAACCGCCCTTTCACTCTCATCATAATAAAATAAATTAAATGGAAGTTTATCTGATTTTTCTAAATAATTTTTCACATTATCATGAAGCATCTTTAAACTTTGCCAATGCCTGCCTTCAAGTTTCTGTTTTTCACCAAAATCATAATGGGCGTATGTAAAAGAGAGCAGCATCTTTAGTTTATCTAAATCCCCAACTTCTTCAGCAACGCTTTCAATTGTTGGATCTTCGTTTACTAGCATCGTTCTCACAACGTCAACCAAAAATCTTTTATGATTATTCATGAAAATCAGATCTGGAACATTTAGAAATTCGCTATTTTTATATAATTCTTGTAACATTGAATAAAATTCTTCCGTTGATTGCCCAGTTATTTTCGGGATATCCTGAGTTAAAAGATGAAATCTAAGTGTTGCTTTTTGTTCACAAGATAAAGTATCATACTGTTCCTTGAAAAATTTTCTTTGATTATCTCTTTGCGTTTCTTCTGAAACAGAATAATGGAATTCATCATCCAGTTTTTCAAGCCGTTCAATATTTCTTAAAGCTTTTTCTCCTCGAGTGATATGAAAATTTCTATGATCCCTTTGATAGTGAGAAGTCTCAAGTTGCGGATATCCTGGAATAAATTTTCCCAAAACATCCATATCTTCAAAATCTCTTAATGTCTTATAAAGAGAGCCTTCTTCGTGAAATAATCTTAGAAAATCTTCCCTCGGTTCAACATATTTTTTTACATTCCTGACAAAAACTTGTTTGAGACTTCGGCTTAGTTGTAGCCCCTCTCTTTGAGATATTCCCATCGTTGTATAAAAAACTTCATTCGGATCCATAAGTACTGAATCAATATCGACCTTGAGTCCACTCTCTGTAAATTCAATAAATTCGTTAACAGGCACTCCCCTCTCAAGTATCTGATGTCTGATTTCACTGACATAATTTCTTATTGACTTTCGACTATCTAACAATATTCTATGCGCACTATCTCCCCCAAAATGTTCTTTGAATTCTAAAAAATCTTCATTCGTCATAAGATCACTAGATTTTTTTCTAAGAGAAAGCCAAGCTCTTAATTTATGTAAAACCCCTATTGAATCAACAAAGTCTTTAGGTAATCGACTATATACTCCAAGTGAAGGTTCAAAATGTTTAGATCCTTCAAGCCAAACGCTTGTCATAGCTTGTCTGAGCCCGCCAATTCCATACTTGACATCAAACCTTCCAACATTATTTACTTCTTCAGGATACTTCAAGATATTACTATCCAATTCTGCAAGTCTATGTCTGATAAATCTATTAAGATTCATATTTTCTTTTAGTTTTTGTTTGACATCTTCATAAAAATCTTCATCTCCTAATAATAATCTCATATCCATCAGAGTGCAAAATCTCGTCGAATCCAATTGTGGGATCATTTCAAGAGAATGATAACCGACTTCAGAATGAAATAATCCTGCAGAAATAGCCGGCCTTAAATATTTACGAATTTCTAAATCTGTTTCACTATCTTCTTCAGCATGAAAATCAGTTAGGAATGTGATATCATTATCTGAATTTGGGGTAATCTCTTTTCTCCCATAACTTCCACTTGCAACTAGAACAATTTTTCCTTGCTTGCTAACTCTTTTTATTAAATCAGCAAAATAAGATTTGACTATCTTATCTAAATCTTCCGAACGATTTCTCACAATTTCCCATCCATTAAACAATGTCGGAGACAATATTTGTTCAACACCTGAATCAGAAAGCTCAGCAAACGCCCCTTTATAATCTCCACTTTCAATAAGTTTTTCTAAAGAAGTTTGTGTTTTCTGCAACATAATCTTCGTAATTTTGAAGCTTTATTAAGTTTCTTGTTATAATGAATATACCACTATATTCTTTCTATCTCTTAATTTTTCTTCTCAAACTTCTGCTTGCTACAATAGTTATAAATAAAAATGTAAAGAGAAGATAATCATTCCATAAGATAAGACTTATTATCGATCCTATCATACAGACTAAAATTATTATTTTAAACCATATCTGACCATTTTTTAATTCCTCTTTGGTGAATTTTCCCAAAAAATTTCCGATAGGTATTCCCAATATCAATATAAAAATCCCGATGTACAACTTCACCATCTCTTCCATAATTATATCAACCTTAAGTGTTTTATAAATTTTCACAATAATATTTAAAATCCTCCATCTCCAAAAAAACATATGACATTCAAAAATTTCCTTATTGTAGCTTCAAAACTAGATAAAGCTGGAATAAATATAACTACTCAACTTTCACAATACGGTGACTTCAAATATTATTTAGTCGATAAAGATATCACTCACACTCAAGATAAAGAAGATTTAGAAAAATTTTCTCAGTTTGATTTTATAATATTCGCTTCAAAACATCAATCTAAAGAGGGCAGAAAAACACTTTCAATTCATATTCCAGGAAATTTTAGATCCGATTCACAGTTGCCGACGCACGGAGGCTTGCCCGGAAAAGTTTCAAAAACATCAGCTTTATTTTTAAAACAATCATTTATTAAATTAAAGAAAAATGTTGACTTGCATAAACTCAACGATTATACTTTAACTTTAGAATGTACTCATCACGGTCCTTCAATCGATATTCCTTGCATGTTTATTGAGATCGGTTCTACAATCAATGAATGGGAAGATCGACGCGCCGGTTTTGTTATCGCAAAAACTATTTCAGACATAATAAATGAATATAAACACAATCCCTATCACGAAGTAGCAGTCGGATTAGGGGGTCCTCATTATTGTCCAAGTTTTAATAAACTCCAATTAGATTCAAATTTTGCGATAAGCCATATCATTTCGGAATATAATTTTCCCCTCACTGAAGAAATGTTAAAGGAGGCAATTTCAAAAACTTATGAAGAAGTTGACCTTATACTGCTGGACTGGAAAGGTCTTGGAAACGCCCAGAGCAGAGCCGATGTAAAAAAAATTTTAGATAAACTATATTTACGCTATGAAAAGACCTCGGATGTAAATAAAAAATCATAATTTTTTAAAATCTTTATAAGCTTCTTTACTGAAAGACACGTAAATGATTTCCTTCAGATGTTTTCTATAGATGATTAAAGGTATCACACTTATAAAAAACAATGCAACAGTTGAACCATAGATATATGATTTATTGTTCTCTGCAATTCCAAGCGTCAATAACGCAACAAAGAAAAAATTAAGGAAGTTCGCTAATATGGTAGGAATAAAAAATTTCCAGAATTTTGTTTTAGTTATTCCGGCGACTACATGCGCAAGATTAGAAGGAAAAAAATAAAATGCATTTAGGACCAATAAAAATCCAAAAGATTCTTTTTCAACAAGCCCTTTGACTATTTTAATTTTATCCCCTCTGATTCCAGTATAATCATTGACAAAATCTCTTCCAAGATATATGCTCAAATAGTATATAGTTAAAGCTCCAAGCACAATTCCGACGTAAGTATAAATCAGCGCATAACCAAATGAGAATAAAAATATTCCGGGAATTAAAATCGTGGTGATAGGAAAAGTCGTTGATGCTGCAAATACCATCCAAGCGATATAAATAAATACCGATGATAAATCATTATGCAGATCCTTCTTCTCAAAGATATTCCCCTTCACAATCTCTTTTGAAAAAATTACCACTAACAGAGATGCTACAATCATAAATATCAAAATCGCAAACTTAATTTTCTTTATTATATTCTTTTTCACCATTTTTTATTAAATTAAAAAGATGTTATAAATGTGATTATTTCTCCTAAACTTTATGAACATAATTATGGGTTGCTCCATCGACAATAGTTTTTATTAATAGAAAGATTATTATTAGACCTTGATTGAAAATAGCATTAAATATCATGTTATTATCAGTTAAATTTAAGAATAAAAATACAAAAGGCAATAATATCGACAATCCTCCACCAATTATTATTATTAAGTGTAATGGAATGATCCGATAATATGGTTCTTTTAATATTTCAATAAATTTATCATATTTAATATTAGATATATCGCTCCTAAAATTAATAATAAAAGAAGCAAAGTGATTTATGATGAGAATAACTATTGGAATCAAATTAAGAAATATTATTTCTTTAGAGAGAGTTATTCTTAAAAATAACTTGTAAATAAAAAGAAATATTGCAAATGTGATAAATATTCCAATGATGTAACTGAATTTTCCAGTATACTGTTTCACATTTTTTGATTTATTTATTTTATCTTGAACTTCAACTATAAACTGATAATTATTAATGGGAATAAATAAAATTTTCAGGCAAATAAAGATTAAAATTATCCAACTCTAAATCCAATAAATAAAAATTATATCTCTAAATTCAAGTTTATTGTAAATTATAAATCCAATAATAATCAAGTTTGTGATAAATAATAAAATTCCGGATGGCTCTTTAAGAGAATTCAGAAATGGTTTCCATATTAGTATCTTATTTTCATCTTCATCATCACCTTTCCTCGATACCATAAACGCCCAGACAGAGAATCGAACTCTGGAGCCCCAAGGGGCCGGGATATTTGATTACTCAAAGACATTCTTAGTTTTCTTTCTTCCTAAGTTCTTTCTTTTTCTAAAAGAAAGAAGCTATTTCTTTGATTTCCTGACTCATCTTTCTCTCCAGGGTCTCTTTTCTAAAGAGAGCCTTTTTCTAAAGAAAGTAAGCCATTAGCAATCCCGTGCAATACCATTATGCGATCTGGGCATATTTGTTTTTCCTACAGTCTTATTTCTAGCAGATCGCATTCGCCGAAGGCGAGACCGTA
>PFCY01000075.1 GCA_002763085.1 Candidatus Pacearchaeota archaeon CG10_big_fil_rev_8_21_14_0_10_32_14
TCTATTTGTTTATTGTTCATGTTTATACCTCCCAATAAACAAAGATAATTGGATATATAAATCTTGGGGAATAATTAATGTCTTAGGCTATAAGATAGCATATTGAATTTTATAGCATAGAAAATACAATCTTTTTTCACCAAATCTCTTCTCTCGAAAAAATGGAACTTGAAGTGGCTTTCCGATCGTCTCACCTTGTTCATTTAATTGTTCTATTATCTTTCTCACTCTTTGCTTATCAGATTCATCAAGTTTTTCATAATCTCTATCAAATTCGTCAGTCGTAAAGATTCTATACCTCTCCATATTCTAACTAAGATAGAACTATTTATAAATAATAGTTTACTTTCCAAAATATAAAAAAGAGTCATCATGTCAACCGTAATAAAAAAATCACGCGCGCCAGTTCGGATCGATTTTGGAGGTGGAACAACCGACATAAAGCCATTCACAGATACGCATGGCGGAGCCGTCCTTAACGCTACAATTAATCATTACGTTTATGGAACTTTGATTGCTTCACCAACTTCAACAAAAGTCGAGTATCATGCTGACATTCCAACATCAAGCGGTCTTGGAACATCTTCAGCTATGAACGTCGTATGGACTTCTCTTATAACTCCATTAAAAGATAAAAAAGAAATTTGCGAATCAGTTTATAAAATTGAACAAGCGACTTCGTCTTCAGCAGTAAACGGCAAACAAGATTTTTATGCAGCAGCCTTCGGCGGAATAAATTATATGGAATTCAAAGGTGACAAAACAACGGTCGAAAGATTAAATCTCGACAAAAAAACCCTGTACGCTCTAGAAAATAATTTAGTTTTAGTTTATTCTGGAATCACGCACCTTTCAGGTTCGTCAAATAAAGCTGCAATTGATAATCTGCTTAAAGGAAAAAACACAAATGAATTAATCGCTTTAAGAGAAATCGCAAAATCAATGAAATCTGCATTACTAAAAAATAATCTTGATAAATTTGCAGAACTTATGAATCAAGAAACTCGGTTCCGGTCGTTGGTTTCAAAACAAACCGTCTCGCAGCCTCTACAAAAAATAATAGAATCTGGAAAAAAGAACGGGGCTATTTCGGCTAAAGTTTGCGGGAGTGGAGGCGGGGGAAGTATTTTATTTTATACAAACGATCCAGTTAAGTTAAAAAAATTCTTTAGAAAAAAAGTTATTAATTTTAAGTTTGATTTTGAAGGTTTGACTTGGATTAAATGAATTTTAATATAATTATAATAGACGTAAATAAGGGGGTCCAAGATATTTTTTTCTAGCTTCATCGTAAGTTATTCCTTCGCTTTCAGCTAATTCCGTGATCTTCTCATGAAGTTCGTTATAAAAATTATGTTGCGTCCTTCCAATAATTGAAACTAAAGAAACTAATCCACCCATGAGCAAATAATCGCTATCATGAGCTATGGCTCCTAACCCTGCAATAGTTCCTCCAGCAACTAATAACCCATCATAAAACGAATAATAACAAAGTTTATTCATTCGTATTTTAAAAATAATTTGATCCTAAATAAATTCCTAATCCCATTAAATAAGCGCTAGCTTTCATCCCTTCAAGCGGGTAAGCTAATATTTTTCTTTTAATATCAGAAACTCCTATAGGAGGTAAATCAAGTTCAGGAAATAATTTTTTAACAATATCCGTTCGAGTAGTATGCCTAAATGTTGATCCGGGTACAAGTAATATAGACAAAATTTGCTTAAAACTACCTTCGGAATCTAAGTATTCTTGAAGTAAATCCTTTTCTTCTTGAGTATGTCTTGCATCAATAGAATCTGAATTAATTGCCTCATAGAAAAGTCTACCAAAATATGGCATACGCGATGTATCTATTTTTGTTTCTATATCATTTTCTCAAAATCCGCAATATTTAAAAATGAGTGTCCCTCTAAGGGACTACCATGAATGAGATATATAAGATATTTGGACTCAATGAAAACGAAATAAAAGTCTACAAAGCATTGCTGAAATTAAAGAAAGGAACCAAAACTCCAATAGTTAAAGAATCTGGAGTTTTGTCTTCAAAAGTCTATGAAATTCTCGATAGATTAATCCGAAAAGGTCTTGTTTCCACATTCACTGAAAACTCTGTAAAGAATTACGTTCCAGTGCCCGCTTCAAGTATTAAAATTCTTCTTGATGAAAAAATTGAATATATGAATGAACAAAAGAAATCATTTGAAAAAAATATAAATAATCTTTTCCCTCAAAATGTAGATTATTTAACAGACGTTCAATTATACAGAGGATGGAACGGACTTAAAAACGTCTTTCACATTCTGGCTGGAGATTTGAAAAAAGGTGACACCTATCACATTTTAGGAGTAAATCCTGGAGAAGATATTGACAAATCAATTGAATTCTTTTCTAAAACAGATCAATTATTTTTTAGTAAAGACATTAAAATAAAAGCTATCGGTCACAACAAAAGAAAAAAAGAATCAGAATCATTCCTAAAAACGTTCGGCAGAAAAAACTTTGAAATAAGATATTGTGACCTTGTGGGACCATTCGAAATCGGAATAACCAATAATTTAGTCGTATTATTGTTGCTCGAAAAAAATCCTACAGCGTTTCTTATAAACAATAAAAAGATAAGAGATTCATTTTACGATTACTTTAATACAATATGGAAAATTTCGAAGAAATGATTTCTCTAAAATATAATCATATTTAAAAATAAGCTTTTAACTAAATTTTTATGACATGTAAACTCATTGATAAAGCCCAAATTTTTGAACATGAACGATTAACGATGATAGGAATTGCAGGAACAACTTCAACTCCATTAAATGATATTGAAGAGCTAATCAGGAAAAGATATGATTCTGCCGAAATTGCAGAAGTCCAAAATCACGAAAAAAGAGATTTTTTAGCTACATTCTTTACAGATCCGGTTATAGATTTAACTTTTGATCAATCCAATAAAACCGATACTGGAATTATTGCATATAGTTTAAATAAACAAACCCTTTCAAAAATTATTGATGATATTGCCTCTTCTATCTCATTTGTTCCTTATGAAAATCAACCCCCATACTGGGAATCCGGATTTGAAATTGAAAAATTGACATACGGAAAATCTGAGTTGATTTCACAAGTTTTACATCAACCATTGGAAAAAATATTTGGAATAATCAGATATGCAAACTTTCTTTCAATGTATAATGGATTTCCCCGAGAAAGAGCGCAAACATTAGCATTCAAAAAATTTGATGTTGGTCTTATATAAAAATTCAAACTCTTCGTCTTTCAAGCACCTTTCGAGAAAACCATGTCACAAAATCTCGCGGAGCAAATCGAATTAAAAAAATAGCAAATTTATTTCTCACACCATTTATCGCAACAGATTTCTTTTTTATCATTGATTTATATCCATACTCCGCAACTTCTTTAGCAGAAACAAGTTTTATTCCTTTTACAAGCTTTGATTGATTCATATTCGCATGATATTGAAAACCTGATTGCGTCGGTCCAGGGCATAAAACTGTAACACTCACTCCAGTTCCTTTTAGTTCATTGTTAACCGCCTGTGAAAACGATACAACATATGCTTTGGTCGAATAATATATTGTCATTAGAGGTCCAGGCAAAAAACCCGCCATCGACGCGACATTCAGTATCATTCCGTTTTTTCTTGAAACCATATCTTTAGAGAATAACTTCGTTAAATGCGTCAACGCCACAACATTAAGTTCAATCATCTCTTTTTCTTTTTGCCAATCAGTTTTTATAAATTCTCCATAATCTCCAAAACCCGCATTATTTATCAAAACATCAATCTCAATTTTATCATCTTTAATTTTTTTATAAAGTTTAAAAGCAGAATTTTCTCCACTTAAATCAATTTCAAAATAAATTACTTTGACTTTATACTTATTTTCAAATTCATCTTTTATTTCTTTTAATTTCTTTTTATTTCTAGACACAAGAACAAGATTGTAACCTTCTCTTCCAAGAATATTAGAAAATTCATATCCTATCCCTCTCGACGCGCCAGTGACTAATGCTGTTTTCATGTTTATAGTCTCACTTCTTCAAAAGTTTAAACGCGTGATTCCAATTATTATTCTTAAAACCATATTCAATCCAAAGTAAAGCAAAAGCTTCAAGTAAAAAAGATTTTGAAAGATCGCCTAAATCAATTACTGATTTCCATCCAAGTTGTTTTGCTATTTCATCAACTTTTTTCTTTGCTTTCTCATCGTTACCGCAAATCCAAAGATCGGGTTCACCCTCTTCTCTTTTAGGAGAGATCATAATATTCGCGCTTATTGTATTAAACGCTTTAACAACCCGACTTCTAGGTAGAATTTTTTGAATTTGTTCTCCTAGAGAATTTCCCTGCGTTGAGAAAAGTTTTGGCGGTACTCCCTTAGAAGAATCAAGTGCATTAGTGACATCGATTAAAGTTTTTCCTTCAAACTTTTCTTTATCACATTGATTTATAACTTCTAAAACAACATCACCCTTCGTCGCCAAAAAAATCATCTCTCCATATTTCACAGCTTCATTTGCGGTCCCTATAAATGACCGTTGTGGATTTTTCTTTATCCATTCAACAAGTTTTGATGCATCCCGTGTTCCTATCATAACTTCATGCCCACAACTTATCAAACCACTTCCTAATTGTTGCCCCACAACACCACTCCCAAGAATCCCAATTTTCATAATAAATGTTAGAAAACGTATTTTATATATTTATTGTAAACTATTTTTAAAAAATTAATTAACTTTTTTGGCTAAAATAACAAAATGTGATGCAAGAGTTGGTCGTTTTGAAAAGATTTTATCTATTTTCAGAACACTCGATGGAAATCCAGATTCATATACCGCACCTTTTACCTCAAGAATCTTAAATCCGTGCATTTCTAAAATATCTTTTAATGCTTCAAGTGTAAATATCCTGACATGCCCTACCGGAACGCTGTCTTTCTTGAATTTCTTTAAAGGTCCGGCCCCAACCAGTTTAGATTTTGTCGACGGTTCCACAAATAATGGTTGAACTCCCATAGGCACCAGAATTCTATTGAACCAAGCGAGTAAGTTTGGAGTTGAAATAATTAAGTGACCGTCCTTTTTCAAAATCCTTCCCGCTTCCTCCAAAAAATGATCCGGATTAAAAAGATGTTCAATCACTTCTCCAGCATAAACTACATTAAATTTGTTTGAATTAAACGGAAATTTTTCTTCAATATTTCCTTGTTTAACATTCAATCCTCGTTTATTCGCTAAATCAACTTCTTCTTGAGAAAAATCAAGCCCATTACATTTTTGAGACGGAAAAACTTTCATTACTTTAGATAAAAAAAGTCCATCTCCACACCCAACATCCAAAAACTCTCCATCCCTAAAAACTTTTACTAAAAATCTCATTGATTCAATTTCCCTATGTTGAAGCGATCTTTTCTGATCTCTTATTTTACTCCAGTGAGCATAATGATCTATAGTTTTTGACATTCTAATACAAATCTACTTTTAATTTTTAAAGATATATGTGGGCTTCATCCCATATTACAAAAATTAATTTATTTATAATAGAGATTTTGTTTGGTATTATGGTGGGACTCGATTTGGGCGAGCAACTTCGTGTTAAGGGGTAAGGTCTTGGTTGGTGGTCGAAGTTGTGTGTTTGGCAAGTTAATTACAAACAAAATCTCACAAAAAAATTTAATTTGGGATGAGGCCATATATGTGCAAAAGTTTATAATCAATAAGTTATTATAAAACAAAAGAGAAAATGAAAAAGAGAGTTAAAAAAAATATGAACTTGATCATAGGAACTGTACTTCTGATCATAGTATTTATTGTTATCATAATCTTATTTATTTTAAATTTGAAAAATACCTTTTTTGATAATTATGGATATATCAGATATGGAAAGGGAGATTTGTATAATTTTTGTCCCAATGAGGATAATCAAATGAATTGTTATATAACTTCTTTTGATAATATGAATATAGATAAGGAAAATTTAAAATATTATATTGATAATAAAATCCCTATAAGATTAAAGGGTGAATTTAAAACTATAAATAATAATGAACACTATTGTGAAATATCCCAAACTGGATGTGGTAAATTAGAAATTATTTATGCTAAAAAAATTGAGAAACTTTATGATTAAAATGAAACCAATCAACCTCTCGTCAATAACAAAAAACGGAAAAGCGATTTATCTCGCGTACGATCAGGGAATTGAACACGGTCCGGAAGATTTTAACGATAAAAATGTTGATCCTCTTTACATAATAAGCATAGCAAAAAAAGGAAAATTTAACGGAATTGTTTTCCAGAAGGGAATTGCAGAAAAATATAACCCTGAAATCCTTAAATCAAAAGTTCCCCTAATTGTAAAATTAAACGGAAAAACAAAATTGCAAGGCAGCGATCCGATTTCTGAACCAATTTGCACAGTAGACGAAGCCATAAAACTTGGAGCAAAGGCAGTCGGTTTCACAATTTACATCGGAAGTAAACACGAATCGCATATGTTTAAACACTTTGCAGAAATAGAAAAACAAGCTCACGCTAAAGGTCTTCCAGTAATTTTATGGTGTTATCCAAAAGGACAAAGCGTAAAAGACGATTCGTCCAAAGAGATGATGGCTTATGCGGCTCGAACGGGCCTCGAACTCGGCGCAGACATAGTCAAAATAAAATATAATGGTAATCCTTCTGATTTAAAATGGGCAGTAAAATCTGCCGGAAGATGTAAAGTCGTTATCGCGGGTGGAGTAAAAAAAGAAGGAAATGATTTTATTGAATATACAAAGGGGCTTATGTCCGCTGGCGCAATTGGTCTAGCAGTTGGAAGAAATGTCTGGCAATCTGACAATCCGTATAAACTTGTAGATGAAATTAAAAATATAATTTTTTAATTTTAATATCTTTTAGAGTATAATTATCTTTAAATAAGACCAAGATTTGCAACATTATGAAAAAGGGGCAAATTATTCTTCTGTGCAGTATTTTATTGATTTCATTATTTGCAATAAATATCTCGGCATCAAGGGATTTTTATTATAGAAACAACTTTGAATCTTACTCATATGGTAATGTAATAAATTATTTTGACATATTTTCGCAGTATCCTCAAAGAGTTAATATCGTTCCAAGAGATAGAGATAAATCATTGTCAATAAATAGTTTATCCCCTTACAACAACGACGGAGATATACATATAACATATAATAAATTATTTACCCCGGCTAAAAATGAAAAGTATATAGTCTCTTGGGAATTTGAAGTTGAATCGTGCAACAGCAGCTGGGTTAAAATAAAAAAAGTTACTCCTCAAGCTTCTTCATTATACTTATATTTCAATAACATTAAAGATTTTTTATCTGTAGAATTCAAAGTTTTCGCCAATAAAGATTCGTGTGGAAACGGTAAAGGACAGATATCTGCGTTCAAAAGGACAAATGGAAAAACAACATCGATCATCCCTTACACCTCTTATGATTTTGAACTGAATAAAAAATTCAAACCTCAAGTTGTTTTAGAAAGGATTAATGAGACAGATTATATCATGACGATATATCTTAAAAATAGAGAGATTGTTTCATCTTCATATATTAATATTAAAGAAATAAAACCGGGAAACATTCTTCTTGAAAACGGCGGTGCGAAAACCTACTTTGACGACTTTACAATTAAGAGATATATCTAATGATTTATATTTACAATTTCCAATGCGTATTGACATAACTGCCGAAAATCCTTAATGTTTCATTATATTCTCCATCAGGATCAAGATATTTTCTCAATCTATCTACTGCATTCTTCACATTAGCATCATCTTGATGTCCAATTAGTTCAATATAAAAATGATAACCATCGGTCCCATCCGGACGAGATTGAATAGATTCTAAATTAATATCATTTTCAGAAAATATTTCTAAACAACTTTTTAAAACTCCAGGTTTATCCTTTACTATTGGATGAATTGCAATAAATGTTTTATCTTCTCCACTCGAAGTTTGTATTTGTTTCCCAAGCACAATAAATCTAGTTTTATTATGCGGACAAATATTTTCGGCTATGATTTCAAGCCCATTTGATTCAAGCGCACTTTTCGACGCTATAACTCCTGCATCATAAATTTTTCCATATATTATATCTTCAATCGCTTGAGCGATACTACTCGTAGCAATAGTTTCAACTTTTGGATAAAATTGACAAAGATATCTACTGCATTGTTCAAGAGCTTGATCTTTAGATAATATCTTTTCAATTGTTTTATGCTCTTTCAAAGCGCCTAAACAATGGACTATCTCCATACTCCTTTCGGCAATTATTTTAGTATTTGTATTCTCAAGCAAAGAATCAAGAGTTTCTCTTACTTCACCATTATAATAATTATCTAAAGATACAACCCTGTAATCCAAAGATACCGTCTCAACGCCTATAACAACTTTTCTTATTGGAATTATTGGAAAATACTGAACTTCTCCTAAAATCTCTTTTGTCGCTTTCTCCGTAAACGTCTTAGACGATCCAAGATAGCCAACTTTCAAATTATTTAATAGAATATGTTCATTAAAAAAAGAAAAGACTACCAACGCTTTTATTCGACGTTTCCTCTACATGATTGTTGTTTATACTATGATAATTTTCTTCAATTAAATTAGATATTCTCGAATTATTTAAACGTTTGTATAATAATGACCTCTTGAAAAAGTGATAAGTTTTCCGTTTTTCCGGTTACAAGTTTTTGGCACGTTCAGCTTAGAAAAAAGTAGGAGATATCCTTACACTAACCTCTAAAAATGATACCAAAAATAAAATTTGAATTTTATCTTTATTAAAAGAATTTGGATTAATTTTTTCGTTCGAAAAAATCTCGTTCTCCGTGTCTCATAATTTGTGAGCATTAATCTGCGAAGTCGAGCATTTACGTCTTGGCAAATTTTTATATATATCAAGACGTGGATGGGAGTAGAGAGTTTATGACTTGAACAAAATTTCAAATCAATAACAAGTCGTGGGCTCGAGCAACAAATAACAGAATAAAAAAAGATTTTCAACAGAGCCTATAAAACTGTTGTAAATTTTATTCCCTAAACATTGAACAATCTCGTAGGTGAATTATCTAAAGAAACAGATAAATTTGTATTAAGATCACTTCTTTCTCTTAAAAGATTTCCAAAAGTATTCATAGCAACATCTGGAGAATTATTCGTTTTGCTTATATGAGAAAGGACAATATGTTTTAATCTTCTATGTCCATGCTCGAGAACAGCAAGCGCCGCTTGATTATTTGACAAATGTCCCAAATCACTCTTCACCCACTTCTTCAGAAATGCGGGATAACCTCCATTTTCAAGCATCTTGATGTCATGATTAGATTCAATGAACAAAAAATCGGATTTTGAGATTTTGTCGTGAATATTCTCGCAAGCATAACCAGCATCGGTGATCACACAAGCTACTTTATTTTTATCTGAGATTGAATACGATACAGGGTCCGCAGCTTTATGCGATTTTTTGAATGCTTCAATTTCAAATTCTCCTATATCGACTATATCATTATTTTTTATTGGATTTATCAAATTTCTATTAGAGCATAAATGTCCATTAGTAATTGTTCCCTTCGTTGCAAATATTGGAATATTATATCTTCTTGAGAAGACATCCACTCCGATGATATGATCTGTATGTTCATGCGTTATAAAAATTCCTTTTATTTTTTCAACTTGACAATTAAGCAAATTAAGTCTTTCCTCAACTCTTTTCGCACTTATTCCAATATCTACCAAAATTGCAGAATCATTTTTCTCAATATAAAAACAATTACCACTAGATCCAGACGATAACGCAGATACTTTCATTTAAACCTCTTTTTCTTATGACAATGACGAAAAATAAGTATTTAACTTTTGTGATTAAGATTAGGCTATCACATATTACAAAATTTAATTTAATCGTTATACCCCGCAGCTCTGCTGCGACTGGGTCGTTGATTTATTTAATATAGAGGTTTTGTTTGGTAATCGGGAGGTATTCAATTTGGATGAGATACTCCTAGCCCTAAATTGAGGGGTATCCTTACACAAATCTCTAAAGATCATAACAAAAATAATATTTGAATTTTATCTCTATTAAAAATTTTTGGATTAATTTTTCTGTACGATCAAATTCTGACGAAGTCAAATTTGAGAGCATTAATCTGCGAAGCAGCAAAATATTAATCAATTTTTCTTTTCCCCTCCCAGATTAGGGGGAATCGGATTCAAAAAACAAAAATTAAAAAGATTTTCAACAGAGTCTTTAGAACAAAAAATTTTAAATACTCATCCGAAATATCTTTTTCATGTCAAAATATGTCATGAAGTTTGGAGGAACCTCTCTCAAAGACGCCACTGCCATAGAAAGGGCGCACAAGATTGTAAAAGATTTTTACGGAAAAAATAATCCAGATCAGCTCATCATCGTTGTTTCTGCTGCAGGCAAACTTGGAGATGGACCATTAGAAGACAAAGTCACAGATCTTCTTGAAAATATTTACAGAAACGAAAATCCGATCGCATCAAAAAACGAGGTCATAAGAAGATACAAAGATATTGCAGAGACTTTTGACGTTTTCTCTCCAGATGATTTGCTCCAAGAATTGAGCGAAGAGAACTCATCTGGATCAGACAAAGATTATTCAAGGATCGTTTCATATGGTGAAAGACTTTCATCGCAGATTGTAAATGCGGTATTCTCAAAAGATTTAGAATCGATTGTTTTAGATTATGATCAATTTGGTATGGTAACATTAGGGGACAGAGACGCTGTTGCATCGTATGATTCCACCTATGAAATAGAAAGACAGCTGAAAAGAAAAGGTCCGATAGTGGTTCTTCCGGGATTTTTAGGATATAACTCTAATGGTGAAGTCACAACTTTAGGAAGAGATGGGAGCAATTATACTGCAACAAAGGTTGGGGAGGCGATTTTAACTCAAGGTGTTTTCATATTCAGCGATGAACCTGGAGTCCGAAGAGCAAATCCTAAAATAGTTTCAGACGCTGAAGTCCTTAAAGAGATGAGTTACAATGAAGCGATTGAATTTGCTGAACTCGGCGCAAAAATAATTAATGCAAAATCCATAGAACCTGCAAAAAATCAAAACATACCGATTCATATTGTTGACGAAAGATACAAAGGAACAACGATATCCGGAAATGTCAGTCTTGAACACCAAGGTGCAAAGATAATCGCTTCTTCTCCCAACCACTCAATTTTAAGTATTCATTATGATACAGACAAACCTGGAGTCCTAGCAGACGTCGCAAAAAAATTCGCAGATTCTAAAATAAATATTGAATGTATAGCCGACGAAAGACATGCATTAAGTGTCGCCTACCTTTCATCATCTAAGGGCGACCTCTCAAAATTATTGAGACATTTTGATTCTAGTTACAAATTAAGTTTAGAAAACTCGTTTGCTAGGATATCTATAATCGGTGAGGAGATGCGAAATCAAGTCGGAGTTTTAGCAAAAATTGCACAATCATTCCAAGACGGCGGAATATCAATAGAGATGATAAGTCAGGCATTGACGCAACTGAACGTCACAACTTTTGTTCCTCAAGAATATGAACGGATCGCTGTTAAAAGATTATATGACGATTTGTTCAGGAATAATGGTAATTCATCAGATGAATAATCTTCTAAAGATAGATATAATTGAGTTCTTTATTGTTTTTATTCTTCAAAACAACTTTTTATAAATTTTATAGACATTCTTAATCACAAATAAACTTAAAAACGCCAATTTGTTATGAAATAAATGGGATTTGATGATTTTAAATTACCTCCATTAAAAGAGTTGAAAGATGAGAGAAGAGAAAATTCTATTTGTAAGAAATGCAATGATACTGGAATAGTCAAAGAATCTAACGGCAGCGTCCATGTATGTTTCGACTGTTTAAACGCAGGAAGACTTGATGTACATACCAAAGACCTAAAAAAATCCGGTGTAAAGATATAAATTAATGTTTTTTGAAATCTTATTTTCTGATTAATTTCAAAGCTAAATCATAAACTTCTTCGGCAATATCTTGAGGTGTTCTAAGTGAATTCATAGTCCCATCTGGAGCGCAATCTATTTTAGCCCATTTCCACCAAAAATGTTTTGATAAATGAAGATAAGATTCTTCTGCTCGTTTTAGATGTTCAGAATTAATTTCATGTCCATCAGGTTCCTCTCCCCGTCGTTTTCTTAGTTCAAATGCAACATTACATGGCATATATAGAAAAATGACTCCTTTCTCTTCTGGAATCTTTAAAGTATCAACTTCAAGCATTTTAATAAAATCAAATATGAGCATTCTCTTTGATTCATCAATTATTTTTCCACCTTGATGGGCCATATTAGATTGGTAGTATCGGTCAAGAACTAAATGAGTTCCACTCTCAAGAATCTGCTCCATTTCATGCGCCGCTGCCATCCTATCCGCAGCATAATATAAAGATGCAATATGAGGATCAACTTTGTCAGCATCCCCAAACCATGCTTTATCTTCATTCCATTTTGGATTTGATTTTCCAAGATAAGCTTGCGCAATCACTCTTCCCGTCGGCGTTTCATATCTCGGAAAAGAAATATGTTTTGTAGTATTGCCTTCTTTATTTAATCTATCGACGAGCATCTTGGTTTGAGTCTCTTTTCCTGATGCATCTGTCCCTTCAATTACAATTAATGATCCATATTTTGTCATATTACCCTCTCCGCCATAACTTTTTCAATTGAATATCTTTCTTCCCCATCTTTCGCCCGCCAAACTGGAACACCGCAGTATCTATCCTTTTCAGGACAATAAGGTTTATCGCCAGAATCATGTCTTAAATAACAAGGAGGTCCGAACATTCCCTTAAGTTCCGGATGAACACTCTCGACATCTTGTCTTTGCTGAAGAGTAATTCTTCCAATTTCTTCTTGCGCATTCAAACATTCTCTTTTTGTATCTTTTTGAGCAAAATTGAGGAGATCAACATTTTCCCTATATCTTATAGCTACTGCATTAGGGAGTATATAATTCGCCATCTCAGGACTAACATTCATATCGATGAGTTTATTTCTATATCCCCAAATTCTTTGCATTCCTTCACAGTATTCAACAACAGCTTGATCTCCAGAAGCTTTTACAAGCGACGGAATAATATAATCTGGTTGCCGTCCAACAACGTTTTCTAAAATAGGTCTTGTTGCAGGACTCATTCTTTGTCTTTGAGCTTGAGAATCTGCGGTATGACTTAATTTGACAGCAAATGTAAAATGGGGAATATTTCCTGCACGAGAAAGTTTTGTAGTATGATCGAGCGTCAAAGTCATTCCTCTTAGAGTATTATAAGACGGATCAATCACAATTCTAATTGCTTCTTTGTCAGATAAAGAACTTCTAGGAAGTCCAAGTATGTCTCTTACAGAATTTGCCATTTCTTGTACAGCATGAGGTTTATAATCAACTAATCTTGAACGTCTATCTTCACCAAGTGTTCTATCAAATCCAAGAACATTATCAAATTCGGCCCTCCATTGAGCGAGTTCATTCTCTCTATTACTTCCCAAATATGATTTGGATTTATGTTCTATAAATCTCTCTTTTTCTATTGAAGGTTTAATGAGTCCAAGATCTTTGTATTCAGGATTTCTTTCTAAAACTAAATCTACCATTTTCTTGACAATGTAACGAATTTCTGTTGGTACATCGGATGAATTAAGTGCACTTTGATACCGTGCAAGGGTAATAAAATTTATTGAATGATAAAGATTTGCATGCATTGCGATAGGAGAAAAATATCTCGCGACTTCTTGAGTCTTTTTATGGATCTCGGAATCATATTTTTTTATTTTCTTTTGATCTGTAAGTTTTTCTCTCGATGGAAATCTTTCAAAGTAAGCTTCTTTAGCCGCAGGTAAAAGAGTTTCATTCCTAAATTTTTCATACATACTCATTTGAAATTCAATACATTCTTCATACACTTCTCGAGCTTTATCTTCAAGATTTGGAATAATAACTCCAGCCTTACTCATCGGAACATATCTTTGTGACACTTGTTCAGAATTATAAAAAGGATGTGTGTGAAAAAAACTCCAAAGCGCCTGCCTGCTCACTCCGCTTATTCCAAAATTGAAATTCGTATGCTGATATACAGTATGATGTCCTGCTTGCCAAGTGCCGCTCGAAATATTTCTTGCTAGTTCAATCTTTTCTTCAATCTCGTCCGGATCAACTAATTTAGAAGAATAACAGGATCTCGCTGCTGCAATAGCCAGATTAAAATCCGCATTAGGAGGATAATCTACCCTGATTAATTTAACTTTTGGGACTAAAGAATCAAAATTTTCGTACCACTCTTTTTCATCCATAAAATCACAATAAATTTTTATCTTTTTAAAGAAATATCTTATTGAGAATATATTTAGTCATGCAACTTATTAATTTAAATCTTTATTTTCAAGTAACAACAACAAAATGCAATTTTTATATAGTTAACAATAGTTAATAAATTATGAAACAATGGCACGAGTTGCTTCAAGAGCATCTCTTGATTCGTGGTTTGTTGGATCAGCTTGAGGTATTTATAATTGAGCAAGATGAAATCGACCTAGATAAACTTTCCCGTACCCTTTCAAATATTGACACGTTATGGAATGCCCACGAAGAAAAAGAGGAAAAATTTCTTAAAAAAATAAGTGATTGGGGTGTTAATCTTCCAAATGAAAAGATGATCATTGAAGAACACAGAGAAATAAGGGGGCACTGGAAAATTCTTCAGAAATCTTTGAAAAGTAAAAATAAACAAGAAGTTTTGGTGACTCTAGACACAGACGGTAAAATGGTCATAGAAAAATTTAGAAGCCATATGGCAAGAGAAGAAGGGTCTATTCAAAAAGCTTTGATGACCTCAAATCCTTTGCCTAATCAACTCGAGGGTAATTTTTAGAAATTAATTTTAAATTGTATTTATTAAGAATTCAGTTTATTCTATTCTGTACTGCTCTAATACTTCTCTACTCCTACTACTGCTAAACCTACTTAGATCGTTGACCTGTCCAACTACGAGATTTCCATCAGTATAGATTTCGTTTCCTTGAGCTGAAATATAATCTCCAACTCTCAATGCTGTTGAACCCTGATATTTAACACTATTGATTTTAACATCTGAGGAATTATTAAGGATAAATAAAGTCGAGTCACCAGTAGAAGTCGTTCTTTGTACTAGACCACTTATTTTTCCTCTTATATGAAAAGTTTTTTTCTCAGCCATTTTATTCCAAGAAATAAATCCTTTTTAAATATTATACCGATGAATATATATGATGACATTTCAAACCTTCCTTCATCTCAATTTTCTAGAAACGTAGCTTGCCATTCAAATTTCAATCCAATTCATTCGGTGGAAAAATTAGTATCTTACCTAAAATTTCGTTAGAAATTTTACCTAGTCTTTCTGTTAATTTTAATTAGAATGGCTAATCTTTGATTAGTCTTTCATCTCAATTTTGATATTGACAGATTTAGGAATTCTAAGTCTCATGATATGATGCAGAACCTTTTCGTTGGCTGGAAGATCAATCAGTCTTTTATGTATCCTCATCTCAAATCTATCAAAAGTAGCAGTCCCATCACCACAAGGCGATTTTCTTGTTGTTATCTTGAGTTTCTTTGTTGGCAGTGGAACAGGCCCTCTAGGAATAATTCCGGATTTTTTTGCAATATCAATTATAGAATTACAAATATCATTAAGCATATTGATATCAATACTATTTAACCGAATTCTTACTGTTGGCATGGATTATGAATAAAAAATTAGTTTAAAAACCTTATGATTACCTTCTTCCGCTTCTTAGATTATCAAGCTCTCTTCTGTCCCTCTCAAGCCTATCTTCCGCTTCTTTTATTCTATCTTGATTTTTAACGATGTTGAGTTGTTCCTGTGCTTTCCTGAGGCGCATTTCAGCATCTTCAATTTCCTTTTTTATCGATCCAGTATTCTTAGTTTCTTTCTGGATATCCGACAATTTTCTTACTTTAATTTGCGATTGAGGAGGTTCATAATCATCATATACCGACTTTCTTTTTGAAACCCTTTTAGATATGAGAAATATTGCAATAGCTAATAATAAAACTCCTCCAATAATATAATAAGTCATATTAGACATCAAAAATGAAGATTTATTTTGCCCAGTTATTAAACCAGTTCCACCAACTTTTTCTAAATTTATATCATTGTTCGGTTTCTGACTATCATCAATGACGACAGAGGGATCAACAACAACAGTATCATTATCTTCTATAGTTAATTCAGTATTATTACTGACTATTATAATCGAGGAATTCGTATCAGTTGTTGAATTAGAGACTACTTCTGTAGGAACATAATTATCAGGAAATACTTCCAAATTTATATCTGAACTTGTTGATAAATCCTTAAAGACTTTACTCGTCACTTTTTTCCCAAATATTGAAACAAAAACAATAACTCTTAATGTACTCGCACTGCCTGCATATTGATAGGTGATTGTATCGGAGTTGGAAGTATTTGTTTTATAAATATCAAAAACTTCAGATGAATCTCCTTGATAAACAGTTATTGTTACATCATGATCAGGAATTGTTTTAACAGTTATAGGAACTTCAGCCGACACAACTCCAACGAGAAACACTACCAATAAAATTAATGAAACATTCAACACACTCTTTTTCATAACTAAAACAAATAAACGATGTTTTTAAATTTTATTGTATAGAAAAATAACATAAATAATCAACGACCCAACCGCAGCAGAGCTGCGGGGTATAACGATTAAATCAAATCTCAAAAATTTCAATCCGATTTACTCGGTTGAAATTTTGCTATAGTTCGTCCTAAAAAATCACCTTGCGATTTTTTATTTAAACTTACTTGCATTAAGAATCGTTAAACCGACGACCTCGCCATTTCTTTTATGAACTAGAATATTATCCTGCATTACGCTATCGTCGGCATTCTGTGGTTTTTCAAAACTAATATAAAGAACATCTGTTTCACTATCAAAATCTATCCATAATGGCTTAGCTATCTTCACAAATTCCGGAATCATCTTCTCGACTTTATTTATCAATTGTTTTTCCATAATATTTTCCTATCTTTCCTGACTCTATCTATCTCACTTGTAATAAATGAGGTTATGACAAATCCATCTCGGTCATTTACTTCTCTATATATAACTACAATGTGCTTCTTATTAAGCTTTTTGATGGCGATCCTTTCAACCTCATCCCCCTCAATAATCTCTTCTGGAGATTTGATTGTTTCAAGAACTACGTCGCTAAGCCCAGACATATAATCATGAGATTCGGTGATATGAAACTATCTTTCCTCTGTTAATCTTATCATTACTTTATTTTTTGAAAGAGTATAGCCGATCATTTGTATAAAATAATTTAAAACTATCTAAATGTTTCTATAAATTAGATTTTTTATTTCCAAACGCCCCCACCGGGATTCGAACCCGGGTCACGGCCGATCTTCTCAACCTTTCTTATAATTCGCGTTAGCGATCTCTTTAGGAGAGGTTTTGTCGAGCGACTTCACGAAGGACTTTTATTATCAATCCCAAGTGGGGTCGCAAGTAGGAGAACCTTAGGTTCTCCAGCGTTGAAAGGGCCGCATTCTTGGCCTCTAAACTATAGGGGCATGCGTGATTTATATTTGCTCCTTAAATCTAGGCTAAGAATGTTTGCATTCTTGGTCTCTCGTTTGGATTTATACGAACGAGGTATCAGTTTACTGATGCCTAAACTATAGGGGCATAAAATAAGTTACAAAAAATAGTTTTTAAAAGCTTCTGTATTGTTGAGGCAACTTCCCAATTGCACATAAATTTCCTTTGGAAGGTTTTTATTTATTTGAAAAGTTATCATCTTAATACTATCGTAACAAAGAAATCCAAGCGTAAGCCGAGCAAGTTCACGAAGATGAAATATAGATATCCATTCCGAGTGGGCTTGGGAGTTGAATTTCTGAGCATTTAATCTGCGAAGCAGCTAATGCCCCAGTTAAAGGGCGTACTTTAGATGTATTCAAATTATCCAAGAGCATAAATAAAGGGGCTCAACACCGAGCTCTGTCCGAATATTATCAAAACCCCGACTAAAACTAACATTAAAATAATCGGAAGCAACCACCATTTCTTTCTGATTCTAAGATAACTCCAAAGTTCACTTATCATCCCTTTATTCTCTGACATATTATCATAAAAAAATGCCTCTTTATTAATTTTTCTCTAATCTTTCGCCAGTTTCTCACTATCCCAAAAATCAACTGGATTGTCATCTCTCTTTATCAAATACGATCCAATAACTAAATAATCAATTCCAGTTCCCATCATGCATCTATACGCATCAAAAGGAGTGCAGACAATCGGTTCTCCTCGAATATTAAAAGAAGTATTTATCAAAATTGGAATCCCAGAAAGATTCCCAAATTTTTTAATTAGATCGTAATACAATTTATTCTGATTTCTTCGAACGGTTTGTAATCTCCCGCTCCCATCGACATGCGTTACCGCCGGAATTTTTGACCGCCACTTTTTTTTAACAGGATATACCATCAACATATAATCGGTTGAGTATGGCAAAGGCAGATCAATATTAAAATATCTTTCAGCATCATCGTCACAAACAACTGGTGCAAAAGGTCTAAACTTTTCTCTGTGTTTAACTTTAAGATTCAATACTTCTTGCATATTTTTATTACAAGGATTTGATAAAATACTTCTTGCTCCAAGTGCACGAGGACCCCACTCCATTCCAAGCTGAAACCATCCCACAACATTATTTTTGTAAATTAATTCGGAAACATTATCTAATAATTCTTTATCATTTTCAAAGGCAGTATAATTAATTTTATTGTTATCTAAAAATATTTTTATTTCAGCATCACTAAATTGTGGTCCTAAATAAGCATCTGTTAACTTGTATTTTCTTTTATTTTTTAATATACCATAATACACAAATAATGCGGCACCCATAGATGTGCCCCCATCACCTGGATCAGGATTTATCCATATGTTCTTAAATGGAGTATTATTCAGTATTTTACCATTAGCGACGCTGTTTAAAGCGACCCCTCCAGATAAAACGACACTCTTGCACTTTTTTTCTTTATGCAAATGATTTAAAATTTTAAGAATTACATCTTCAGTTATTAATTGAACTGCAGCCGCAATATTTTGGTGTCGCTCATCAATCTCTTCATTTCCTTTTCTGATATGACCATCCAAAAGATCGCATAGCTTTTTGGAAGGCATTCTATTTAAATAACTATAAGTAAAATATTTTTGATCGAGCCGATAACTGCCATCTTCTTTAATATCAATGACATTCAACAACTTTTTATAATAAGGATTTTTTTCTCTATCCATAGATCCATAAGCTGCCAGCCCCATAACTTTATACTCTGAATTATTTACACTAAACCCAAGATAAGCGGTTATCGTAGAATAAAGTAATCCTAAAGAATGAGGAAAAATTATTTCTTTATCCAATTTAATTTCATTTTTATCTCCCATCCCATATGCTGTTGTTGTCCACTCTCCAACCCCGTCCATTGTCAAAATCGCAGATTTATTGAATGGAGAAGCAAAAAACGAGGAAGAGGCATGAGCCATATGATGCTCAACAAAAAGAGTTGTTCCTTTATATCCAAGTTCTTTTTTAACTTTATTTGTAATCCGTAGTTTTTCATTGAACCACGATGGCATATTAGACAAAAATACTTTATAACTTTTAGGGAAATAATCTATATGTTGATATAATAATCTTTCAAACTTTAAAAGTGGTTTTTCATAAAATGCGATATAATCTACTTGATCAATGGTTATTCCCGCTTTTTCCAGACAAAATTCAGCTGAATTTTTTGGAAATGAAGTGTCATGTTTCTTTCTTGTAAATCTTTCTTCCTGCGCAGCTGCAATAACCTCTCCATCTTTCAGTATGGTTGCCGACGAATCATGATAAAAACAACTTAGTCCAAGAATATACATTTTAAAACTGTCTATAATATTCCTCCTTTTCCTTAACACCTAAATTAAATTCTTCCCAATATGAAGTTTTTTCTTTGTCAATCTTTTCGTTCAAGAATTTTTTACCGGTAATTTTTGCAAATAAAGACGTAGCTCCAACACCAAGAATATAAACAATTGAAAGTAGTATTGAATTTATGATTACAGCAATATCATCTCCAAACATTTTCTGACCTTGTTTAAATTTATCGAATTTTTCATTTCTCTTTTTATTTATTGATTGTTTTATCATTTTATTTTCCCAGCCACGTTTTTATAAATCTGCCAAATATGACGATGAAGCATGATATAGATAATATATGCAAATAGGTCCAAGAGACAGGAAGTTTTTTAGTCATGGTCAAGATAATAAACAATCCAATTGAAAATATAAAAAGCATCGACAAATAACCTAAAACAACAAAGCTAGTATATCTCTTTTTATTATGCATATCCATGATTATCATAAAAAATCCCATTTTATAAGAATTTATATTGTTAAAATAAATACCACTTATAAAGATAAATCTAACAAATTTTTGCAATACTCCGCATCATTTAAATAGTACTGCAATTTTATTTCAGTACTAAAACATAAATTCAAAAACTTAAAATGACCGTATTAAACTTAACAGACAAAAATTTCAAAGAAGAAGTTATAGATTCGCTAGTTCCAGTAGTCATAGACTTCTATGCAGATTGGTGCGGACCATGTCGAGCGATGAAACCAGTTTTTCATTCAGCAAGCGATGAACTTAGTGGAAAAATAAAATTCATGACTCTAGATACTATGCAAGAACAATCTTTAGCCCATCATTTTAACGTAAGAGGAATCCCCACTTTTTCCGTCATTAAAAACGGAAAAGAGATTGGACGATTTTCAGGTTTCATGCCAGAGGACATGTTTATTGAAAGACTTCAGGAAATATTATAGACAAAAATTTAACATGCTCGACTTTGGATGTAAAAAACTTAATATTGAAGATATCATTAGATGCAGCTTCGCACTTTCAAAATCAGACTATAAAATCCTTTTATTCTTTTTAAAAAATAAAGATTTCGTTTCGACTACAGAAGTCAAAGAAAAACTTAAAATGGATTTAAGCACAGTTTAAAGAGCCACAAAAAAACTTCACGAAAAAGATTTACTTGCGCGTCAGCAAAAAAATTTAAGTTCTGGTGGTTACGTTTTTTGTTATAAAATAAAAAGTAAAGACGTGGTTAAAAATAAAATTAAAGATATACTTACCGTTTGGACAAAAAATGTTGAATCTTCTTTAGATTTATGGTGAAGGACTTACGAGATTCCAAAGTTTTCGTCTTCCCATGACTTCTCCTCTATCATCTCTCAATTCACCATCGTAAACAACTTTATAGACTCTCAAAACTTCAGTTCGAGATAATTCATTAAAACTTAGAATTGGTAATTCTTTTCCCTCTTCATAATCTTGAGCCATACACAGTCCATCAAATGCATATAGACTCTCTTTTTGATGCATAATCATAGAAATAAAACAAGGTTATAAATCTATTCCTAATTCTTAGATTGAAATTATTTTGATATTCCAAATAAAAAATAGTATATATTTCATAGTATAAAATCTTTTAAAGAAATCTAGTCTAGTTTTAATATGAGAAAGAGTATTTCAAGAAGAAATTTTATCCTTACGGGGCTAGCAGGACTTGTTTCTACTTCTTTACCAAATTTAGTTTTGGCGTCAACTCATGAAAATGGTGCATTAAAAGATGTGGAAATTAGTTCGCAAGAATGGAATCCTCAAGATATAACAAGTTTAATCGAATTACCTTTTTATGTTGATGGCAAGGAGGAAAATCAAGCTAAGGGAGAGAAATTTATAAGTACAGACATGTATCAAACGGCTTTGTGCTCTGATGGAGCATTTTCAAGAAACAGACGATGGGTAGTATCACCTCCTGTTAAAGAATTTTATGGAGATAAATTCAATGGGAGTTTTATATATGATACCGTTTCTGGAAGAGTTTTCAGCCTTGATATAGATCCAAGTTCTAAAGCATCTCCAAATATTGTCTGTAACGACGGTAGTTTTATAGTAAAATTAAGAGCTAATGAATTTATTTATGGCGACATCAAAAATGGAAGAAAAATAAAACTTCGAGGTAAATCTGAAAATAATCCGGATTCAATAAAACCTGCACTACTTCAATATTGTAATTTAAGTGACGATGGAAAAGTTATGGCGCTAAATCTAAAAGAAAGATCTCTCGTTCCACGCGAGTCATGGGAGCTGTTATATTCTCAAGGCAGCACTCGGGCAGTTTATTCTCCTCACTTTTATTTAGTTGATACTCAATCATTTACTTTGATTGACCATAACCAGGGAAATTTACTTGTCATGGACGAAGATGCTTCAGTCTTGATCACAAGATCTCAAGGTCTTACGACAAGAGTGGATCGAGATCAAGTAAAATCAACACTTATCGGAAACCGAAACGGAAATTATTTTCCAATGATTATAAGTCCAAACGGAAACTTTTGCGCCTATGTTCAAAGAGATAAATCACCATACTCAACAAGAATTGAGGTCAACTCTACAGGTGCTTTGTATGATATAGAGGGCTTCGTTCCCGATGTTCGAACTATCCAAGACGACGGAGGTTTTGAATCAATTCAGGGCAAATTCGATTACAAAGACGGAAATTACGTTTCAATTGACTCCTCAGAAAGAACTCACCAAAACATGAAAATCACAAAATTAAGATAATTTCTTGACCATATATTCACCATCTAATTCATAACCCATTTTTTTATAATACTCTCGAACTCCAACCCCCGAAATCACCGCAATTTTTTTGAATCCATTTTTAGAAGAAATTTCTTCCGCTTCTTTCATGAGTTGTTTTCCTAAACCTTGATGCTGAGCAACATTCTCATGTGAAATTGCGGTTTCATTTTTATTTTTCTTACTATCCGGGGGGGAGAGGGCGAGCGACTTCGTGGTAAGGGGTAAGGAAGTGGAGGTGTGCGAGGTCGCGAGTTGGGGGAAAGTGGAGGGTTTTGCGAAATCGTTTTTAATCTTTTCAAGTTCCAATGCCTGTCCATAAACATGAAGTTCTCTTACAATCGCGCAATCTTTTAATTCATGAATAAAATTTCCATTCTTCGACGGAAAACGCAATCGCAAAAGTCCATATAAAATATCTTTATCATCGACAATTTCAAGAAATAATTCTTTACCCCCGCTTGAATCATATTCTATAATTTTCAATTTAATATTTTTTCCAAGAATTTTTTGAAAACCAACTTCTCTCATCCTTATTTCTCTCAAATGAATATTATCTTTTTTAAGATCGTCTTCAATATCTTTTCTCAAATCAAGTTTTTCTATGCCTTGAACGACAAGTTCTTTAGGGATCTCTCTCATTATCCTCATTATCCTGCAATACTCTGGAATAAGTTTCATCATCTCTTCAACGACTTTCTTCGTCGTTTTTTCGTCATAAGGTTTGTATCCAGAAACTTTTGCAATTTTTTCTAATGGTGCTCCGGCAACAATTTGACAAGGATAAATCTTCAATTGATCGGGTCTGAATCTCTCATCATCAAAAATCATCTTGAATAATTTTATATCTTTTTTTGGATCGCTTCCAGGAAGACCAGGCATAATATGATACCCCACTTTAAATCCAGCATCTTTTAATCGCTTTGATGCTTCAATAACATCTTGTAAAGTATGTCCTCGATTAATATTCTTGTAGATTTCATTATCAGGCATTTGAATTCCGATTTCAACTCTCGTCGTCCCGAAACGCAACATCTGTTTTATTTCTTCTTCACTGCAATTATCCGGCCGATTTTCTATACAAAGTGCAACAACTCTATGTTGAGCTTTTTCATTAAGTTTTTTCGCCGCTTCAAGTGTTTTAGATCTGACACGTTTTTCAGTGTCTCGCGATGCGTATGCGTAATCGCCATTTAAAACGTCATAAGTAGATTTGATCACGTATTCTTGATACTCTTTTTCATACTGCAAAAATGTTCCGCCAAGAATTATAACTTCAATCTTATCCGTCGGATGATTCATTTTTACAAGTGCATCAAGTCGAGCAGAAACTTGTTTTACAATATCATAATCAAAAGCCATGGCTCGCATTATCGCTGGTGATTTATCTGTATAACTCTGTGGAGTTGTTTCGCCCCCTGGACAATAAACACACGTTCCATGATTGCATTTTCGAGGTTTGAGTACAACAGTCAAAACTGTAACTCCCGCTTTGCTTCTAACAGGTTTCTTGACGGTCCCTTCTTTGACTTCTTTCTGATAAGTTTGTTGATTTGCGATTTCCATATAAAAGACTACAAATTTGATTTTAAAAGAGTTTGCAAAATTAGGGCTTTGTTGAAAAAATCAAAATAAATGAGCAAGTTCGTTTATTCAATTCACTCTTTCGGGAGGGCGTGGGAGGGGGAAGGTGGTCGGATTTACGAACTTGCTAGAAATAGAAAAAGATTTTCAACAAAGCAAATAATTAATTCGCACAATTTAAAAATGATCATTTCCGTCTATTATAATGCGTAAAGCAAAAAAAGAGAGTGGACTTTCAGATGTTTACAAATTTATATTAATCATATTCCTAATATTTTTTATCGGATTTTTCTTAAATGAATCTTACAATATTGGCCTGATCGCACCGGCAGCAATATCAATTTTTGCAGGAATCTCATTTTTTTATCAATGGAAAAAAAGTTTTTTTAATTTTATTTTATTTTTCTTGACTGCAGTTTTTATTTTCATAGCAATTGAGATTAGTTTCAACTTCTTGATTTATATTCCATTAATAAGTTCTATAGTCTGTGCATATGCAGTTTCATACATCTATGACAAATCACCTAAGGACAAAACATACAATCTTCTCTTGCTTGTTGTTTTCATTGTTCTATGGATAATTCTAGCATTTAACGTCAGCTACAGGGACGATTGGGTTATGGAAAACGTTATCAATGTTCCTTTTGTTATTTTATTGATCGTCATAAGTAGATGGTTCAAATTCTCTAAACTTTCATACAGCTTAATTTTTCTTTTTATGTTATTGAATATCATCGGAAGTCACTACACTTACGCCGAAGTTCCATTCGGTTTCTGGCTTCAAGATTATTTTAATCAAAGTAGAAATCATTACGATAGGATCGTTCATTTCTCTTTTGGACTTTTGTTCGCTTATCCTATTAGAGAAATTTTTATGCGTATAGGAAAATCAAAAGGATTCTGGGCGCTTTGGACGCCTATAGAATTAGTTTTAGGTCTAAGCGCAATTTATGAAATACTAGAATGGTGGATTGCGGTAATGTTTGGAGGAGACTTAGGAATTGCTTATCTCGGTACTCAAGGAGACATCTGGGACGCGCAATGGGACATGTTTTTAGCAGGTTTAGGAAGTATGATTACTATTTTTATTGTCCTCGCAGTTTTATTAATATTCAAATACAAAGACTATCTTAAAGAATTGAAAGAGAGTTTCAAAGTAAATAAAAAACCACTTGGTGAAAAAGCTTTAGAAAAAATTCAAAGAAGAAAAAGATAATTTTATACTATACATATTCTTTTAAATAATTATATCTATAGGTTATTATGCAAACCAACTTTTATCACTCACCATTAAGCTTAGAAGATATGTTCAAAGATTTAGCGGAAAAAAATAAAATTAGTTGTTTTTCTCTTCCAGTCTTCAAGCAAAGCCCAGACCCGATCTTCTACGAAAATCCTGCACTTCTCAATGTTCATGATTTTGAAAGGATTTCAACTCTTCCAGTAAATCAATTAAAAGACGGATTCAAATTCTCTAGAATGGGAAGAAAATCTGAAAACGTAGTCGGAATTTCATCTCTTGTTGAATACGATCGCCCAGGAAATGAGGGTCATATGAGACAATTAGATCTTGATTTTAGCGGAGATATTGAAAACGGTTTGAGATGATGCGAATTGTATTTGACGATCTCTTTCCAAAAAAAGAAAAGGAAGGTTATGTAGTATTTTCAGGTCGTGGTTATCATTTTTACGGAAATGGTTTGATGGATCAAAACCAGTGGCATGATTGGATCCAAAGAGCCAGAGAACAGGGAGATGTAGAAAAGAAATGGTGCGACATCCAAATGAAAAGAGGATATTCTATTTTGAGATTGACAAATTCATCTCAGAAAATATTTGAACCAAAAGTTCTTTATCGTGTTAATAGATATTAATATATTGTAAAATTTTAAAAACCTCTAGTTTAATTATTTTCATGATAAACCCCCAAGATTATCCCATACTTCTCGCAGAAGACGATTCTCATTTAAGAAAAAAATTCGTTTCACTCTTGAAGAACAGAGGTTTTAGACGAATAATTCAAGCGTGTGATGGATCCGAACTCTACAAAGCAGAAATTAATCTACGAGGAATTCAAAATCTTGTCATCGTCTCAGACACATTGATGGAGAATGAAAAAGAATGGAAGATAAGAGATAATCTCCCCGAACATCTTCTAACATATCGAGCAGGTTGGAAAACTCAAGAATCTGTGAGAGTTAAGACTTACAAGATGCTAGGACATATGATAAACTATCTTTTGATTGGAGGAGAAAATGAAAAGTAAAGGAACTGTTCTCATTGCCGGAACAAACGAGAAGTCCATTGGAAGAATGATTGCCAAAAGATTACATGATGAAGGATATGAAATCTGGCTTTACGGAAGAAGTGCTAAAAAGATAGAGGGGAATAATTGACATGAAAGAGCTTATGATATTACAAGCAACTCTTTGAATTCCCTTTCTCTAGAAATCCAAACTCCAGATATAATAATTTTCTCTGCAGATTCTGGAACGGGGAAGGGAAATCTTGAAAATATTTCAAAAGAAGATATAAGAAAATTTATAGAAAGTAAGATTATCGGAAGTTTAAATTTATTAAAAATGATTCTCGATAAAGATCCAGAACGAAAAATAATTGCTATTTGGTTGAGTCGATCGATCACTAGTAAACCAAAACATTTAATTTTATATTCGTTAGTGAATGCTGGACTTAAATCTTTAGTTACAGAATTAAATACATTTTATGGAAATATTCTCAATGCTTATTATCTTGAAACGCCATTAGTATTGCCATCAACCCTCGGGGATTCTTACATCAATAAATACGGAAATACGTCTAAAGTTGCACAAAGACCAGAAGAGGTTGCTAAAAGAGCGATAGAACTTATTAATAAAAAAGTTTCTCCAGGATTTATTCAATTAAAAAATAAAGAAATGAGGTTGTAAAAAATGAAAAATTCGGAAAATATCACAAGAAAAAAGTTTAATTCATTAAAGAAATATTATGATAAAACTTGGGATGAAAAAAATCATACTTTGCATGTAGGTTATTTTGAGAATGGAGCAAAATCTCTCCAGAAAGCATATAAGGATGCCACATTAAATTTAATTGAAAAAATAAATAGAGTGTCAGAGATAAAAGAGAGTTCAATTGTTTTAGATATAGGTTGCGGAACAGGAAGAACTCTTGCAGACATATGTAAAAAGTATGGTTGCAGAGGAGTAGGAATTGATTTGAGTGACGAAATGATTAAAGACGCTAAACAGCACCTTAATGTTTTAAATAGAAATACTGGGAACAAAATAAATATCAAATTTATTAGGGCTAGTGGAAGTGACTTAAAAAAGACATTCAAACAAAAAGAAATCTTTACTCATATAATAAGCCAAGATGCGCTTTTTCTAGTAAACGATAAAAAATCTTTGTATGAAGGAATTGGAAAACTTCTTGTAAAGGACGGTGCTTTTGCAATTGATGATTTCTTATCAGAAAAAAATAAAGAAACGCTTAAAGAAAATGATAAAAAATTAGTTTACAATCTTGTTAATTGGTCCGAAGGATTATCGTTTGAAATATATAAGAAAGTGTTAAACTCCAACAATCTTGAAGTGACCTACTCGGAGAATATGAAAAAAGATATAATAATTACCTATAAGCTACTTTCAAAAAAGATGGAAAAGTATCTAGCCTCTAAAGATGTTCATTATATAACTCTCTATGAAAGATATATGGCGATTGTCAAACAAGTTAAGAATAATGAGATGGGCTGGGGAATTTTTATAGGAATTAAAAGATAGTTAATTAAGTGAAAAGAGCACTTGACCGTCAAATTTTGGGAAGTAATTTTTAGTAGAAAATTTAATACAAAACATTTATTCCGTTAATATCGCCAACTTCTAAAGTTTGTTTATTAGTCTCACCGAAATCTGCATAACCATACATTGTCTGATCTGAGCATGAAGTATCATAAAGATCATCCATTCCAAAACTATGTCCTAATTCATGCGTTGCAATATTATCGTAATCCATTCTTCCAGCCTGACCACTTAAAGACCAAGAATAATCGTTTTGATCAAACACTTGATCGTATTCAACTATCTGTCCGAGATTATTGACGTCAAAACGTGTTGCCCAAACTATCGTGACCGCAATTGCGCCAGGCGATTTAACATTCCCAAAATAAACTTCATTTTTACCATCTGGTCTTCTAGAATCTGCTGTTAATCTTTTAGTTGTTGATGTTCCAACACCAATGATCTCAAGCGGAGTCGTTAAAACGTTTTCCCATTTTGAGACGTCAGCATTATGATGTGAAACTATAGATGCTTTATCAAGCCCCCAATTATTATTAGGATTAACCAAATAGTTTTCTTTAGTTGTCCATTTTGCTCCCATAAGCCCATAACACTCACTTGAATTTATAGAACTCGTTGACGAAACTAAGCCATTAGGATTTGAATATTTAACAAAAGCGTAACCTTTAACATCATTCCCGTTCACATCTTTAGAATGTCCTAAATAAAATACTCCTGAAGCAACTTCAATAGCATTTTCAGGTAAAGAGACACCATCAGGAACATTTGATTGTGTTGGAAGGGCTGTGACAAAAACAACACTTACAAATAAGATAGTAATCATCATGCCAATCATTATTTTCTTCATAATAATTAACGATTATTAAAGTTTATATATTTTTCGAGCATTCAATATTCTATATATTTATTACTATTGAGTTACACTAATACGTAAGTTTTATATACCTTAAAAATTATAATCAAATATGGTAAAAAATAAGCCAGTAACCAAAAAAACACAGATTCAGAAAAAAGATGTAATTTTAGATGTTGCTCTAATTGTAATGTATAAAGGTCGGGTTTTACTTGGTGAAAAAATGGCTTCTCGACACGACGGAATTGTTTGGGACTTGCCAGGAGGAAAAAGAGAAGGTTATGAATCACCAATGGAATGTGGAATTAGAGAAACTTTAGAAGAAACGGGACTTGATGTTAAACTAATTGACCGACATTCCTGTGCAGAGACGTATGATGAATATGCTACTGGAAAAACAGAATCCACTCTAATTTATAGATCTAAACCAATTATTAATTACGAACCAAGCACAATGGAAAAAAATAAATTTCTTCAATGGGCTTATTTCCCATGGAACGCTCTCCCAAAGAATAAATCATTATGTTTAAGAAATCTTAAAAAACAAAGATACGATCCATTTAAGAAATAATTCTTTAAAATTTATGTTAAATACTTTTTTAAACAGACTATTTTATTATTTATCTATGGATATAAATCAATCTCAAGTTGAAGTCTGGAATTCAATCGCACCAGAATGGCACGGCTTCAAAGTCCATCCTTCCCAGCATGTAAAACAATTTTTGGAAGATTTTAAGGGAAAAGAATTTAAAATATTGGATCACGGAAGCGGTTCAGGTAGACATATTCTTGACCTCCCAAAAAAATTTGAATCTGAATTATATTTCGTAGATTTTTCTAGTGAAATGATAAAACTTGCAAAAAAAAGAGCAAAAGAATCAAAACTAAAAAACATAAATTTCGATGTTGCAGATATTGCATCTCTCCCTTATGAAGACAATTTTTTCGATGCTCTATTTTCTATAGCATCGATCCACTGTCAAAAAAAAGAACTTCAGGAAAAAACCGTTCAAGAGATTTATAGGATCCTTAAACCAGGCGGTAAGGCTTTAATTGAAGTGTGGAACAAACACTCAAATCGTTTCGAAAAACACAAAGGCCAAGAAAAAATGGTTAGATGGAGAGATAAAGGAAAACGATATTACTATTTATTTGAAGAAAACGAAATCCATTCTATATTCGAAAAAAACAATTTAAAAATCATAAAAAAGTTAGAACATGGAGTTAATATCTCATTCATTGTTGAAAAATCTAGTTAAACATTGTCCTCATCAACTTCAAATTCAATCTCTTCACAATTATAAGGAAGTAATTCTTCTTCAATATCAAAATCTCCGCAACAATAATTTTTTGGGACTCCACCCCTTACCATCCAGCTTTTTGAAGTTACATAGTTAACCTTTTTTCTTGATTCTTCACATAAAGGAATAACAAAACCCATCTCTGGTGATAAAGTTGTTTCATGCTGAATAAAAGAAAATAAATCTTTCATAAAGTAATTTACTTCATTAAGATTATAAAGTTTATTGTTCTTCAATCATCAACAGTTCCTCTAAAAAAATCCACTCCCGGATCCCCATAAAAATCTTCTCCGATATATTTTTGTAATCCACCAATATAAGCACTTAAATTAAATTTATCAGGAAATTTTCTCTTTGGATCATCTACATGCTCGACATTATGTTCAATATACCGCCTCTGATTTATTGGATAAGTCGGTCGTCTATACTTTTTTTCAGTTTCATGCCTTCTATCCATAAATGAATATAACCTATTTATTTATAAAAATATCTTTTTATTACTACTTTGATTTTCTGAGCATATCAAAAAAACTTTTCTTCTCAAAAAACAAAACTTTCCCGCCACCATCATTCGCATCTTCAATGATAACTTTCAAAATTCCAAGCCCGGATATGAACACAGTGCAGATATATTTCTCAACTTCGCCAGAACCTGTCTGTCTTTGCAAAACCATTAGAATTTTTTGAATTTTATTTGTAATATTCTTTTTATCCATTTCTTCTTGGATCAATCTTTGAATTTCGTCAAACTCAATTGTAGATTTTGCAGTAATCTTTGGCGGATTTTTTATGAAATCTGGAATTTCTTCAAATTTTACGTCTTTCATATCCATTTTTTGAAGTTGCTCAAGTTCAATTCCATTTTCAAGTTTAAAACTCCACCACGTTCCGAGTTCATCTTTCGTTTTCAGTGTCGTAGGCACAAAAAAATCAAGATGATATTGATTGTTCTTCTCTTTTCCTTCTATATCAACAGTGATGAAACAAGACGTCAAATATGATTTAGGATTTTCTTTCTTGAATTTTTTGAATTCATCACTTCCTTTTAACTTTTCCAAAAAAAATTGTATGTTCATGATTCAACTAGAAAAATGAAGTTTATAAGAATTTGTGATATATTTGAAAAATTAGTTTTTTATTTTGAATGCAAATCCAAATTATACTCGTTTGCAGATAAATAAATTCTTTTAATTCGTGATACAATCTCATCTTTAAATTGTCTATAATTCATAGAGGACATTCCATCCACCTCAACAAATTCATTGTTTGACAAACCACATAATTGTTCTAAAGCACCAATATCATTCATAACAACATTAAATTTAGTTGAATCCTCATCACTATAGGAATGAATCCAAGCTAAAGTACTTCCGTTGAATCTAAGAGCATAACTCATAATTTGATGAACACTATAAATTATTTAATCTATCTCAAGAAAAATCATTTCGTTCTCATCGTCCCGTCGAACATAAAGCCATGACGGATGTCTGGCTTGAAGCTCCATTAATAAGCTCACGACTTTGGAGTAAGCATGATATTTAATCTCACCAATTATATAGAAACAGTAATGGGTAGCCTAAGATTAATTTTCTCAAGAACTTTCTTTAATATAACTGCTCTTTTCTTGAAATCTAAAATACCAACATTTTTTATATCTTTAGTTTCTATATCTCGTGTTATAAAAATTCCAGATTCAATTTCTTCAGTTATACCTTCTTGAGCAGATAATCCAAAGGAAACTTCTAAGAAATCCCCTTCTTCATCATAATACACCTCATAAGTATTAAATTCTTCTTTCATTTCCTCTCTGTCACTTCCTTCTTAATCATTTCTTCTAAGAAGTTATATTAACATTTGCAGGAAGATGGATTTTTATTTTATTCATGTCTTCAAACCCGCCTCTCTTTAGAAAATTAAAAATCTTGTAACCCTTGAGTTCATTTGTTTTTTCATCTCTTGCTTCGTATAAATCATCATCAACTTCATCAAAAATACAGGATGAAGATTCTCCAATAGTTATCTCTAAAATATCCGCTTCAATATCATAATATATATCTAATTTCTTATTATTCATCGTTTTTTTATCCTTCGAGTTATAAATGATGTAGTAATAAAACCATCGCCATTTAAATATTTAACTGCAACGAGCAAATATTGTTTCCTTTCCTTGAGAAACTTATAATAATTTGCTTTCATATCATCATACTTATTACATACTATAACCTCAGGTTTTTCTAAAGTTTGTTTAACTTCTTCTAGATAATTTGTAATATAAGGATGTAATGATTCTGGGGAAGTTATATGACCCCATCTTTCTTTCGTCAATCTTATTTTTCTCCCAGTTTTATCAAGAATCTCAAAAACATTTTCAGACATGTTAGAAAAAGATGAAAGGAGTTTATAAAAATTTGGGGAAGAAAAGAAATAAAAAGTTAAAAAACCTAAGTTCTTTATGAAAAAGATTAAAATATATTCCCCGATTAAAACAAAGGAAACGAGAAAATATGCCTACTTTATTCTATTAGATATTCTTTTTCTATTTACATCTCTTTTATTCATAGGGACAATAATTCCCTTTTTTATTCTTGGAATGTTTTTTATCATTTATGGGTACTTGGAATTTAAAATAAGTACAGAATTTTATAAGAAAGGTGTCATATATGGAAGCTTTATTGCTGTGCCAAGAAAGATTTATAAAAATAATGAGGAATTTAAAATGGCGCATAATAGAAGCTTATCCTATAGTTTTTTAATTATATTATTTGGTTTAATTATAATCTCTTTTACTGTATGGAAATATATTGTGTGAGAAACCTCTACTTCCTCTCTGTCACTTCCTTCTTAATTAAATCAATAAACTTTCACGCGCTCACATCCTAAATATATTTTTGTAGGATATTTTCGTCGAACATAAAGCCATGACGGATGTCTGGCTTGAAGCTGCAGAAATGAGCGAGCTTGCGAGCCAATCTTATTTAAACGATATTTATAAAACCTAATTTCTTTAACAAGTCATGTTTAGAGTATTCCGTTCAGATTGGTATACAAAAAAACTAGAAAAACTTGACACTTCAGAAAGGAGGAGAGTTGAAAAATTTGAACAGCAACTTAAAATTGAGCCCTATTCTTGAAAACCACTGGGTTACAAATTTTTTCGAGAAAAGAAATTCAATGGCAAAAGAGCTTTATTTCTAGTGTATGAAGAACACAGTTCGGTATTTTTAATAACAATCACCGACAAAAAAGCCCAGCAACATGAAATTGATTTGATAAAAGCAAATCTTGATATTTACAAAGAAACTATTCAAAAACTCGTTGACGATCTGGATTAAATCTCTTTGATTCTACCTTCAAGGATATCTTTTATTCCCCTAGCTATATCTTGAAGAAGTTCTTTATCAACACTTGATTGTCTGATTAACTCCTCATATCTTTCTCTTGAGATTATAATTTTATCTTCAGATTGCATGATAAATATTAAACTTAGATTTATTCAAAGTTTTCTACTACAGAAAATTCGTTTCAATCTCATCGTCCCGCCGAGCGTAGAAATCTGCCGCAAGGCGATTTTGAAGCGGCATGAATGAGCGAGCTTGCGAGCGTATTTCTTCTAATAAATAAAATCTTTAATTCTCATGATACTTAACAACTGGAGAATTTATTTTTATTTCATACTTTTTTATTGAATATTCAATAAAAATAAATAAGAATGGAAACCAAAGATAATAATAACCAAAAGGCAGCAAAATAACAAAATGGGTCATTCTATAAATATACATTAAAATCGGGAGACCCCAATATAAAGCACCGAGTACAAAATAATATGGATAAGACTTCATCAAAAGTTTAACTTTAACCTTATCTGACTTAGAGCCTATCCACATAGACAGGCTCTCCAAGTAATAATTCCACAAGCCAAATGAAGCATCGCAAGATAATTTTCAGCCTTTTTGCA
>PFCY01000065.1 GCA_002763085.1 Candidatus Pacearchaeota archaeon CG10_big_fil_rev_8_21_14_0_10_32_14
TTTAAGCTTTTTTGGTGCTAAAATGCACTAATCACCTAAAATTAAAGATATTGAAAAATCTAATCAGACAATAATAGCTCTAGAAAAAAAAATCTATAATTCAAGAGGCATCTTAAATGATAAAGATAGAGACTTTTCAATATCAAATCCCTCTTCATTTCAAGCTACAATCCCCTCAACTCTAAATACTATTTCTTTATTCCTGGTTGCAATAGCAGCAATATCTTTACTTGCCGGAGCGGTCGGAATTGCAAATACAATGTTTACTTCGGTACTCGAAAAGACAAAAGAGATTGGAATTATGAAAGCAATAGGTGCAAGGAATAAAGACATATTGATGATTTTCATTTTGAATGCTGCCCTAATCGGATTCGTCGGAGGATGTGGTGGAATTATTCTCGGGGTTATTTTTTCATTGATGATAGGATCATCGTCAGGAATTTCTGCAAGTGGTGCAGCGGGAGGTCCAAGAGGAATCAACTCTCTTTTTTCAAATTCAATCGTCACTCCGGAAATTATTCTCTTTGCATTATTATTTTCGATATCAATTGGAATTATAGCAGGAGCAATTCCCGCATATCGCGCATCAAGATTAAAACCTGTTGATGCATTGCGGTATGAATGAGAATGGAACATCAATCCATCTTACTTATAAAGAATTTTTATTTTTTCATATCATGAAACAAATAGATACAAGGAGGTAAAAAAAATGAACGTAAAACGAACTTTAGTTGTGCTTGGAGTTACTTTTATCCTCGGAGTTCTTCTAGTTAGCGCAATATCTGCGAGCGGATTTGGATTTGGTAAAGGTTTTAACAAAAATCTAACGCCAGAAGAACAAACTGCACTTCAAGAACAACACTATGCGATTCGAAATGCGATTGAAGAAGAAGACTTTGAAACCTGGAAAACTCTTATGAATGAGCGAATTGAATTAATGCAATCTGAAATAACTCAAGAAAATTTCGATGCAATTATTCAACAACATCAGCAAATGCAAGAATTCCATGAAGCAATGCAAGAAGTTAGAGAAACAGGAGATTATTCAAGAGTTGAACATCTTCAAGAAGAGTACGGAATAGAATTTCCTGGAAAAGGCTATGGCAGAGGAATGCATAGAATGATGTTTTCCAATTAAAAATTAATTATTTTTTTATTCTATAAATGGACGATTGATCCATTTTTAACCTCTAGAAACCTTTATATCCTCGATAATTTTATTTATTCTATGAACATCCCATATTACAAACAAGAAACCTCTTACACGTGTGGAGCGGCATGTATGAGAATGTTTCTAGAAAGCGTTGGAATAAAAAAATCTGAAAGACAAATAGAAAAATTGCTAGGGACAAATAAAGTCAGAGGTACCTGGCATAGAGATTTTTCAAGATTAGCTGAAAGATATAAATTAAATCACGTCACTAAACGAAACTCCTCCATAGAGATGATGAAATATTATCATAAAAAAGGATATACCCTTATCGTTAGTTACTTCAATAAAAAAGAAAACGACGGCCATTACGCAATCCTAAGAAAAATAGATAAAGAATATATCTACTTCTACGATCCTTTATCTGGACCGGATCACAAATATAAACTAACAACTTTCAAAAATATTTGGTATAGCGATCCAAAAGGTGACAACGAAAAGCGATGGTTCTTCGCAGTAATGGATTCTAATGGAAAATGATTTTAAGCGAAGAAATAATTATATTTTTTTATTTCTCAATTTTTATTTAATTTTTCTTCTCTCTTAGTTTTCTGTTTTTCAAATTCGTCTATTTGTTTTTGCCAGTAATCAATCAAAAAATCATTATCTCCAGAATATTCCTTTATCTTTTCTTTATGTATTTCAATTTGCCGCTCAAAACTTTACATAGATTTTTCTATCTTTTTCTTCTTGCCCATCTTTTATGCGTTCCTAAATTAACTTCAATATAATTTATTAATTTTTCCGCTATATCAATTGAAATTTCGCTTTGAGGTTTTTTATTATTCTTTATCTCAATATAATTTTTATAAATATCTAAAGAACCTCCTATTTTATTTATTAATGCTTGAAGTCCGCTCGTTGACCATCTTTTATTTTTTATGATAGAATTTATGATATAAACGCTCCTTAAATTTAAGACTAGAGAATATGCTAACGAACTCTCAGATACTCTTTTATTTTCAAGTTTATCTAGTTTTATAGATTCCTTGCAAACATTAAGGGCCGATTCTACAGAATGGAAATAAAAATCCAAATTTTTTCTTGTAAGGGCAATTTTACTATAACTCTTAAGAAGACTCTCATTTAATAAAGTTTTTGCCTCTATTATCATCGGTAAAAGGGGTAATGCGTTTTGATGAATCGTTTCTAAAAGTTTATCTTTAGATATTAATATTAAATTATACTTACCTTGTTCAATTCTTTTATTAGTTTTATTTGTAACTACTAATATGTCTACGTCACTGTTGCTTGTTTCATCTCCTCTTCCATAGCTACCAACAATGTATATTCCTTCTATATCTTTAAGAAATTCTGACAAAATTTCGAACAATTCTTTTTCAATATTAATTGGTTTTTCAATTAATTCAACTCTTGCCATTCCATTTAACCATTCTTTTGGAAGGATTATGCCTGCTGAATTTCCAACTTTGACAATCGGTTTTATTAATTCCATGTTATAACAATGTTATAACAGTTATTTAAAGCTTTGTATTTAATTTTCGTCGTAGAAAATTTCACCAACCCTTTCAAATCCTTTTCCTTCTCAACAAGTTTGCATTTGTCACAACTGTGATTGAAGAAGCTGCCATAGCCATCTCTGCAAACACTGGATGAAGAAGTCCCATTATCGCTAAAGGGATAGCAACAACATTATAAGCAAACGCCCAAAATAAATTCTGTTTTATTTTTTTGAATGTAGCTTTACTTAAATTAATAGATTGAGTTACCGCCACGAGGCTTCCCGTCGTCAAAACAATATCGCCTGCCTCTATCGCAATATCTGTTCCAGTTCCCATTGCAATTCCCACATTCGCCTGTTTCAACGCCGGCGCATCATTGATGCCATCTCCCGCAAACGCAACAAATCCATACTTTTGTTGTAACTTTTTAACTTCATTAGATTTATCCTCCGGAAGAACATTAGCAATAACCATTTTAATTCCAACTTGTTTTGCTATTGCCTTTGCCGTCGGTTCGTTATCTCCAGTTATCATAACAGTTTTATATCCTGCTTTATGAAGAAGAGCTAAAGCTCTTTTAGAATCATCTTTAATCGCGTCGGCAACCGCTAAAACCCCAACAATTTTTTTGTTCTTAGAAACAATCATTGTAGTTTTACCTTCACTTTCATATTTTGAAATATCTTTTTCAAACTCTTTTATAGAAATATTTTCTTCAGTCATCAACCTTCTATTTCCTATAACAATCCTGTCATTGCCAATAAACCCTTCAACTCCTCTTCCACGCAGAGTTGTAAATTTAGTAACTTTACCGTATGATTTTATGTTTTTATCCTCACAATATTTTACAATAGATTTAGCAAGTGGATGTTCACTTAAACTTTCTAAACTCCCTGCAAGAGTCAAAAATTCTTTTTCTGAATTTTTTCCGTATGAAACATCAGTAACTTCCGGTTTTCCCTTTGTTATAGTTCCAGTTTTATCAAAGACCACGACTTTTACATCTTTCATAGTTTGGATTGCTTCACCTCGACGAATTAAAATTCCCTTCTTTGCCCCCATACCACTTCCAACAGTTAAAGCAATTGGCGTAGCTAAACCTAAAGAGCAAGGACAAGATATTACTAAAACTGATATCGCAGCAGCGAGAGCAAAACTCAGATCGCCTGTAAAATACATCCAGACTGCAAATGTCACGATTGTTATAAACAAAATCGCAGGAACAAAAATAGAAGTTATTTTATCCGCAAGTTTTTGTATTGGAACTTTAGTTCCTTGAGCTTCCTCAACTAATTGGATGATATGTGAAAGGAAAGTATCGCCCCCAACCTTTGTCGCTTTAACATATAAAATTCCGTCTTGATTTAATGTCGCACCTATAACTAACGATCCCTTCATTTTATCAACTGGAAGACTTTCCCCAGATATCATAGATTCATCGACGCTCGATTCTCCTTTAACAACACCACCATCAGTTGGGATTTTTTCTCCAGGTTTTATTATGATTACATCTCCGACTTTTATTTCTGAAATATCGACCATAATTTCTTTTCCATCTTTTTCAATTCGAGCTTGTTTAGCGCCCAACTCCAGCAATTTTCTTATCTCTGCTCCAGCTCTTCCCCTTGCTTTTGATTCAATATATTTTCCAGTTATAAAAATTGCCATAATCATTCCAGCAATTCCTGCGTAGTTTTCTATTTCCATAAAAAATACCAAAACTCCCGTCAGCCAAGCTATAACTGTTCCAAGACCGATTAAAGAATCCATATTAAAATAAAATGTAAAAAAACCTCGCAGACCAGATTTCAGCGTCGAGCCACCGACAATAAAAACTACGGGAAAAGATAAAACGAGAATTACGAATCTCATCGTCATTTCATCAAACATCATAAGTTTGAATAAAGGTAGTATATACATTACAATAATCAATGGAATTGTGATTACCCAAGCCCAAATTAATTTTTTCTTCCACATATTTATTTCCATTTCTTCTGGCGTTTGCTCGTGATTATGCTCTTGATGTTTTTGATTACGGTTCATTTTATATCTATTATTTTTTCGTTTCATTTTGTGATGTTTTTCTGTTTTTAGTTTTCTATTTTTGAAACTTTGTATCCAGCTCGTGCAATTGCTTGTTTCATCGCTTCTTCGCTAACATTATCGTCAGCTTCGACAAGCGCCTTTCTTGTCATCATACTTACACTTGCACTTTTCAAGCCAGGAATTTTTTTCAAACTTCGTTCTATATTTCCCGCGCAAGAAGCGCAATGCATCCCCTCAACAGTTAATTTAATTTTTTTTGTCATTCTTTTCCTCCTTATACTTTTTTAATTGAGTGTTTAATTATCTCAATATTGCAACTTTTGTACTCTTTACACCATGATTCGCATTTCTCAGCAAACAATTTTGTTTCGTAAAACATAAAACATTCGTTGCATTGATAGCAAGTCTTTCCATTAATTAATTTCTTACTTACCACTATTTTCTCCCCCTGCCATTATTTTGTAACTGTTTAACCAACCAAACTATGAACAAGACTAAAGCCACTATAACAAGTATCATCATTATCCAACCAAATACTGCTCCAACTCCACTATAACCATATCCCCCCATCCCAAATGCTGGACAATTATATTGTTGCGCACTCACAAAACTTAAACTAGCTAGCACAATTAATCCTACAAAAAATATATTACTTTTCATTTTTTCTTACCTCCTTTCATTTGCTTTTCTTTATCGATAGCAAATGAATGAACCACTTTACGTGGTGCTTTCACCTCAATTTCTTTTTTAAGAATATGAACACAATTCCCTGACATATGTTTATCAATAATGTCCATTAGTGGTTTTATCGTTTCATTATTGAGTGTATAATTTCTATACTTCCCATCAATCTCCATATTCACGAATCCACATTGTTTCAATCTTGCTAAGTCATGAGAAACACAAGTCTGATCCATATCAAGTTCTTCCATAATCTCAGAAACATTTCTTTTTCCATTCCTAAGTAGATTGATTATTTTTAATCTTGATCCACTTACAAGTGTTCCAAAGAATATTTTGTATGCTCCATAAATATCGGCTTCCTGAATATCATACATCCCATGTAAATTACACGATCGTAGTATGTTTTTATTTATCATATGTTGATTAGATACATATGGAGTATTTAAACTTTTCGCTTAAAATTATCTATTCAATGATTCCTCTTTCATAGGCTTCATCTATGATATGTTCAGACGATGGATATTGCTTTGTTAGCCAAGCTCTCAATTCTTCTGACGTTAAAGTCAGACCTCCAAACATATCGTTTTTCCTGTGTTTTGAAGCATCATAAGCATCTCCTATTCCAACTATTCCAGACCACGTATCTGCTAAAAGTCTTGTTGATGGACTAGCATTAGGTATAGGAAATTGATAGTTCGACATTTCATCTTCACTTGGATAGAATTTAGGTTGATAGCGATGATGAGTCAAAGCGATCCACGCGCTAAATGGTAAACCCGCTTCACATAAAATGCGA
>PFCY01000095.1 GCA_002763085.1 Candidatus Pacearchaeota archaeon CG10_big_fil_rev_8_21_14_0_10_32_14
TGATAGGTAATTTTTTGTCGCAAATTCTCAACTCCCATCCACTTCTTGATAGAGATAAAAATTTGCCAAGATGTAAATGCTCGGCTTTGCAGATTAATGCTCACAAATTATGCGACACGGAGAACTAGAATTTTGTTCGAACGAAAAAATTAATCCAAAATTTTTTAATAATGTTTTTTTATAGAAGATGTTGATAATCTTGAAACATATGCGATAAAACTTAATCCAATACAATCGTAAGGATACCTCGTCCTTTAGGACGAGGAGGACCTCACCAGATTTTATTCGAATTTCCTATAGTTAGTGAAAACCAAAGGATGTGACTCGCGCCGTATTAACGAAACATATATAAATTAATTCTCATTGTTTAGTACATGATTGAGGTGCATGAATGATATTTTTACAATCTTATCCTGTAGGTGGAAATATTGGAGATATTCTTAATTCTTGGGCTGCCGCAGGTTTTTTTAGTTATCTCTTGCCGTTTTTGTTGATTTTCGCGATGGTGTTTGGTATTTTGAGTACGATGAATATTTTCAAAGGAAATAGAAGTGTCGATGCTATTGTTGCATTGGTTGTTGGACTTATGGCTCTTCAATTTGATCTTGTCCCCCGATTTTTTGCAGAAGTATTTCCAAGAATGGCTGTTGCGTTATCTATTATCCTCGTGCTTTTAATACTTGCAGGTTTTTTTGTTGATCCTACAAAAAGCTGGATAATGTATACTCTTTTGGGAATCGGAGCAATTTCTGCAGTAATCGTTTTAATAAAAACAGCTGGAAGTTTGGGATGGGAAAGTGGATATTGGTGGACGTATAATTGGCCGGTTGTTGCAGGAGCAGTTTTACTTATAGTAATCGTTGGAATAATTGTCGGAAGTGGAAGACCACATACCTCAAGTGGGTATGGTCTAACGGAATTTAGAAAACCCTAAAAATTATTTATTTTTTCTTAATTTATCAGAAGCGAGTTTATCCGTCAATGGATCTATAACTTTTGAAAATGAATCCTGCATCATCTCCATCTCTTTTCTTATTGAATTTAAGTTCTGTCCGTATGAGCCAACTCTTTCTAGTATCAATATCTGAAGATTATCTATAATTGATTCTATTTTTCTTAATCTTTCTTCCATATTTTCAACCTGAGCTTCCATCACCTGTTTAAATTCGTCCATATAATTTATTTTATCTTTTATTTGAAGGAGCTTGTCCTCTATTATCTGTTCAGCAATATCCATCATTCCGTTGCTGTCATAATTACCTACATTATAATTTGGATCGTAACTATATTGAGAATTGTCGTAACTTGCCTGATTAAATTCGGATGGAGCATATTGATCGTATCCTTGAAGCTGTTCTTGGGGCGGTGCATATGATTGAGTTTCCATCGGCATTGGCGCATATGAGTCGTAAACCGGGCTTGTCTGTGAATTCTGTTCTTCTTGAGTCAATGAATACTCTTCACTTTCCGCTTCTTGCATTTTTGATTTATAGTTTCCTTTTGCTGTAGACCTTCCCGTATAAGCGGGGTGAGGAGGATAATCTTCATCATTATCTCCTTGAATATCCACAACTGCAGACTTTATTTGCGCTTGATTTAGCGCATCTCCAATCTCTTTTGGAGAGACTCCATTCTTGGAGAGAGCTTGAATTATCTGTTCATCTCCAATCCCCTGCGATTTCATAGATATAACTTGATCAAGAGCTCCCATTTTATTCTTTATGATTAATTTGTTTTAATTCAGATTTTTTCACAAATTCCAATGGTTGAAACATTTTTGCCTGTTTTGCCAATATTGCAACATCTTCTTTTCTTGCAAATGATGAAAATTCCTTCGATGCTATTTCAAGAAAAGCGCTTATTCTTTTCATCTCTTGTTTTAATTTTTCCAGATCTTTTTTCATATTCATGAATTCATTATTATAATTATCTCTCATCTCTATTATATTTTTGCCAAGTAATAATGTCCTTTCATTTATTATCCTTGATCTTTCTTCTATGTCCCTAACTTTTATAGCTATATCTCCCAGTGGATTAGAATAATATGATGCCTCTTCTTCCATAAATCATCGAAGTAATTTGGGTTTAAATTTCTTTTTGATTGACAATTTTTTAATCTCCTAAAAGAAAAAGTATATAAATCAAAAGATATACCTAAAAAGTATATATTAAAATGTCAAGAGGTAACCCAAAGGTATCTAATAAGATAAAGAACAAGATACCTATAACTTTTAATGATATACAACTCAAACTTATAGAGGAACATATGGGGATATTAGGCAATACAAGAGCCGAGGTAATTAGAAATATCGTCATAAATTGGCTTTTAACTAAGAAGGGGGAGAAAAATGATCAATAAAAAATATATTATCTTAATAGGAATCTCATTATCTTTATTTTTTATTAATTTAGTTTCATCACAATCAATCATTGGTGTTTCGCCCGGAGAGTTATATTATAAAGATGTCTTGAGAGGAGGATATGCAGAAAAATCAGTATTAGTTATTGCAAATTCAGAAGAACCCGTGGATATAGAAATTGAAGGTCTGGGAGCTATGAAGAGTTGGTTTAATTATACAAAGAAATTTACGCTGGATGACGGGAAAAATTTTCAATTAGTTATTTCAGTAAGCCCTCCTCCAGATATTCCTAATGGAAATTATACTGGATTTGTAAGGGTAAACACTATTTCAAGAGACAAATATCTGGAGAAGGGAATGCCATGGGAATTATAAAAGGTGTTTTGGACGTGTTTGTAACAGTTGAAATTACAGATCTCGAGGTGGTTAAATGTTCTATTAAAGAGTGGAATGCGTATTCTTCTGAGAAAGGGGAGGATATAGTATTTGATATTTTATATCATAATGATGGAAATGTAAGATTAAAACCTAAAATGGAAGCGAGGATATGGGATCAAGAACAAATCTCTCAAATTTTGTCCAAGGAATTCGTAGAAAATGATATTCTTCCAACAAAAGAGCAAAGATTGAGATTTTATCTCCCTACAAATGACCTTGAGATAAATCAATATTTTGCAGATTTAAATTTTCCAGATTGCTTTGCATCTTCTGTAGTAACTTTTGATGTACTTGAACCTGGGACTTTAAGGGCAAATGGAATTTTAAATAGAATATCGACTTTACCTTGGAGTTATGCTGGCGATACCGTTTTAATAACGGCAAATTTCCAAAATGTTGGAGAGAAAGGTGTCGATTCCCAGTTTAAAGGAAGGATCACTAAAGATAATAAAATAATTCAGATCCTTGAAAGTGAAAAACTTGAAACTCTCAAAGGAGATACCACTAATTTTACCTTTTATTTCACTCCGAAAAATAAAGGGAAATATGTGATCAGTGGAAGGGTATTTTATGATAAAAAAAGGACATTTGAATCCAGCACGACTATAAATATCCTTTCGAAGAAGTTTGATATGTCAAGCGCAATGTGGATAATTTATCTTATTTTGATGATTTTGGTTTTATTATTATTAATAAGGAGGTTGGAATAAATTAGATTATGGAATTTAAAGAAGGGACACCGCTTTATGCGAATGAAGTTGTTAGGGAAGGGGGCGAGGATATTTTATATTTTAATTTTATAGGGGCGCCATTTGTGCCTGATCTTGTTTCGGATGGAAGGATAATGGAGATGGTAATCGATGCATTAATAGAAAATTCAAATGTTTCAAGGATCGTATTTGTCCAGCAGAAAAATTATCATTATGATTTTAAAGAAACATCATATTTAATTGAATTGGCGCAGTTATACACTTTTTTTATGAGACAGGAAAATATTTTGTCTCCAAATAAGTTAGCGTCGGTCGATCAGAGGACGACATCAAAAAGGTATAACGAATTGTTTTATATTTCTAATCTAGTTAAGAATGATCCGCTTCTCGCGTATTATGAACTTCAGAGAGTTTTAATCGAAACAAAGATAATGAGAGATAAGGTCAATTATCAAGAAAAAAATAATTATGTTCACTATATCTATTTACTAGAGAAAATTTTTGCTATGATCTCTGATACTAAACTGATAAAAGATCTTTTGCCGCAGACAAGTGAATATAATAAAGGAGATAGGGAAATATATTATCAAATATTTTCGAGTGATGTCACCCCAAATTATACTTTTACAAGACTTGAAGCACATCTTCCAAAAGACTCGAATATTATAGATCAGTATAAAATAAAAAATGGCGACTATGATGAAAGTGTTGTAACTATTTTTATGAAGGAAGATGAAGCGAAGATGAGGTATCATATAATCCCTCCAGAATATTCATTGAGTGAAGAACATAATTTACTTCTTAATTTGGCAAAGGGCGTTTTAGTTGAACATCAGCCTCGTGCAGAAGAGTTTACTGATACGCAAAGGACACGTCAAGTTTTTTTCAATATCTCAAGAGATCTTGTGAGAGATTTAGCTTATTCAAAAAATATTAATCTTAATTTCAATGAATTAAATAAACTTGCGACAATCTTAGTCAGACATACTGTTGGATTTGGATTAATAGAAGTCTTGCTTCAAGATAAAAATTTACAGGATGTTGTTCTTAATGCGCCTATTCCTCAAACGCCAATTTTTGTAAGGCATCAGGAATATGGAGAATGCAGTGTCAATATTCTGCCCTCTCAAGAAGATGTTGATTCGTGGGCAGCGAAGTTCAGGATGATTTCTGGCAGGCCACTTGATGAAGCGAATCCGATTCTTGATACTCAGCTTGAAATCGGAAATATGTCCGCGAGAATTGCGATAATTCAACAACCACTTTCTCCCGACGGACTTGCTTATGCAATCAGACGACATAGAGAGACGCCTTGGACTCTTCCACTTTTTATACAAAGCAAGATGATAACACCCTTTGCTGCGGGGCTTATGAGTTTTTTGATTGACGGAAACAGAACATTGCTTGTTGCTGGAACAAGAAGCAGTGGGAAAACTTCTCTACTTGGAAGTTTAATGTTAGAGATAATCCCAAAATATAGAATCATAGTCCTTGAAGATACGTTAGAACTTCCGGTTGATGCAATGAGAAAATTAAAATATGATATTTTGAGAATGAAAGTGAGAAGCAGTTTACTTCATACAACGACGGAGATTTCTGCTGATGAAGGAATCAGAACGTCCCTTCGTTTAGGAGATTCATCTTTAATTGTTGGAGAGGTTAGAAGTCTTGAAGCTAAAGCGCTATATGAAGCTATGAGAGTCGGGGCTCTTGCAAATGTTGTTGCAGGAACAATCCATGGCGCTTCACCATATGGAATTTTTGATAGAGTTGTAAATGATCTGGAAGTTCCAGCGACGAGTTTTAAAGCAACAGATATAATCATGGTCGCTAATCCAATAAAGAGTCCGGATGGTCTTCATTCATGGAAAAGAGTTTTACAAATCACTGAAGTCCGAAAGCATTGGAAAAATGATCCTGAAATTGAAAAAGGATTTGTTGATCTTATGAAATTCAATATTGAGAAAGATCAGCTTGAACCGAGCGACGATCTGATAAATGGAGACTCGGAAGTAATAAAGGCGATTGCGTCGAATGTGAAAGGTTGGGCTGGAAATTGGGATGCTATATATGATAATATTTTACTTAGAGGAAGAATTAAAGAAGAATTATTGAATGTTGCAATCAAAACAAAAAAATTAGATTTACTTGAAGCAGAATTTTCAACATTGAGCAACAACGCTTTTCATAGAATCAGCGACGAAGTGCGAAAAGAAATTGGACTGCCTATGTCTGAAAGGGTTTTTCCAGAATGGCAGAAATGGTTAAATCAAAAAGTTAAGGGAAAAAGTTTATGAGATAAAACTTTTAGCGATTCAATTTAAGGCGTTGGTCACATCCTACTTTTCATTGTTTATTTTGGTTTTCAAATTCTCACTCGGTGATGGGTGCCTCTACCTTCGAGGTTGAGGGGGTAAAGCATTTATTTCTATAAAAAGATAAAACAATGAGCTTAGCACAGCTCA
>PFCY01000058.1 GCA_002763085.1 Candidatus Pacearchaeota archaeon CG10_big_fil_rev_8_21_14_0_10_32_14
AAAAAAGTGTAAATCCTCGTCGAACCATCCGGTTCTCATCAGGGCAGATAGAATTTAGCAAATCTACGATTTGATATTTATAGCCCCGCCCGGATTCGAACCGGGGTCACGGCCTCTCTTCTTGTAGATTTATCTACTCCCTTAGTTTCTTTGATTTCCTGGGAAACTTTCTTTTCTAAAGAAAGTAAGCCAAAGGGCCGTATACTTGACCGCTATACGACGGGGCTATATAACTAAGATTTATCACTGGGCATTTTTAAAAGTATTTATCCACTCAAAAATCCTTATAGTAATCTTTAAAAACCATTTTCATTTCACTAATGTATGCCAAAGAAATCTAAGATAAAAACAGAAAAAGTTAAGAAAGAAAAAGCGCCAACAATAAAACTTTCTGACAAAGAATTCGATGCTAAAGTCATTGATTTATCAAAAACTGGATTGACTTCTGAGAAGATAGGAGAAAAATTACGAGGAGAAGGAATCCATCCAAAAGAGCATAATAAAAAAATCTCAAAGATCCTAAAGGACTCTAATAGCTATGTAAACCCCGACCTTAAGAATGTTGAAGATAAAATGAAACGAATTCAAACTCACTATGATAAGAATCATCAAGACAAGAGAGCAATGAGAGAAAAGGACAGAGTATTGTCGCAACTTAGAAAGTTGAAAAACTATTACAAAGCTTGATCATAGGACAAAAAGAGGAATATGGAGTCTTATAACTTTAATCAGCAAATTGAAATAATTGGAGATAAGTTTCTCTTAAAAATTCAAGAAAAAAAACAAGTCAATATTATAAGTCATTTTGATACTGACGGAATAACTTCTGCTACAATCATTATTAAAACTCTAAAAGAAATTGATGTTCCATTCACATTAAAAATACTAAAAAATCTTGATGAAAAATTTATTTTCTCTCTTCCAAAAGATGAAATAATTCTTTTTACTGATCTTGCTTCAGGCAGTTTACATCATATTGAAAACTCTAATTTAAATAAAGAAAATATTTTTATTATTGACCACCATGAGATACCAAAAAAGTTTGATGAATCTCTATTGAAGAGCATAAACATTCTCAATCCACAACTTGGAACTAAAGAACAAATAAGTAGTTCAGGACTTGCTTATCTCTTCTCTAAACAGATTCTTAAAAGAGAGAATAAGGATCTGGCAAAACTTGCAGTTTTAGGTATGGTAGGAGATTCTCTAGAAAAAAACATTAACAAACTTAACAATAATATATTAAGGGATGGTGAGATTGTAATAAAACAGGGATTGTTGCTTTATCCTTCTACAAGATCGTTAAATTGGATTTTAGAATTTAATTCAAGCCTTTATATTCCAGGAGTTACAGGAAATAATCAGGGGACAGTTGATCTCCTTAAAGAAGCAGGACTTCATCAAGATAATGGCAGATATAAATCACTCATAGAATTAAATCAAGATGAAATGGAAAAACTCACGACTTGTATATTGCTTCGACTGCCTAAGAAAAAACACGAAGAGATAATTGGAGATATATTTTTGATTAAGTTATTTAATAAACTAGAAGACGCAAGAGAGCTCAGCGCCCTCATTAATGCAACAAGCAGGCAAGGCGAACCAGAAACTGCAATTAAATTTTGTCTTGAACTTAGCGACGCTAAAAAAAGAGCAGAGACTTTATATGCTAAAAAGAAAAGGATGTTGTTATCTGGACTTGATTATGTAGTCAACACATGTCATAAAATTGAGGGAAATGGATATGTAATAATTAATGTAGGAAATAAAATTCCAGAATCTATTATTGGAACGATAGCAAGCGTATTGTCTCATTCTTCAATTTATAGTGAAGGCACAATAATAACCACGATGGCTTATTATGAAAATGAAAATAAAATTAAAGTGTCTTCAAGATCAGTAGGAAATTTCGGAAGAAATGTCAGAGAAATTCTTGAAAGTGTTATAAATGAGACCAGCGGAGAAGTTGGGGGGCATGAATTTGCTGCTGGTGCGATTATTGATATTGAAAAAGAAGACGATTTTATAGAATTGTTAAGAAAGAATCTAGAATTAGAAGTGATTAAGATATGATTTTATAATTTTTTTAATGAGAAAAGTAGAGCAACTATTTCTTTAAAGCATTAGTTACATCTTTTGGTTTTCTCTAACTTCTAGGCAATTCAATTAAGGTAGGGCGGGTCTTTCGACGAAGTCGAAATTCAGTGGGAATATGAAAACCAAAACAAATTGAAAAAAATAGGAGGTGACTGGTACCTTCTTTAATAAACCTTTAAAAACCTATATCTCTGATTTATTATATGGAACCTGAAGAAGGCGATGTTATTTTATGCACAGTTGATAGGATAGTCGGAACTACAGTTTTTGTTACCATTGAAGGCAACGGCGAGGGTTCGATTGTCGTCAGCGAGATTTCTCCAGGAAGAATTAGAAACTTGAGGGATTTTGTCGTGCCAAAGAAAAAAATCGTCTGTAAAGTCCTTAGAACATCAAAAGGGAACATAGAATTATCCCTAAGACGTGTAACGATTAAAGAAAAAAACGAGGTTATGAACGCATTTAAACAAGAGAAAAGATACAAAAGCATATTGAACACAATTCTGGGTAAAGAAACAGATTCCTTCATAAAAAAAATCGAGAATAAAGGTCTGGTTGAATTCATGAATGATGTCAAAAAAGATCCAGAAATTTTAAATAGCTATTTAGAGAAAAAATTCGTCGATAAGATAATTGAGATTTTGAGTAAGGATAAAAAGAAAAAATCAATTGTAAAAAAAGAGATTGTTCTTAGGTCGTATAATTCAAACGGGCTTCTTGATATCAAAGATTTGTTCAAAGACATCTCAAAAAATGTTGAAGTATTATACCTATCGGCTGGAAAATACTCTCTTAAATTAGAATCTACAGACTTAAAAAAAGCAGATAATGAATTAAATGAAATAATAAGAGAAATAGAAAAAAAATCTAAAAAACTTGGTATTGAATTCAAAGAAAAATGAAGCTAAAATATTTCTTAAAAGGAAAAGAAAAGATCTATACCTTAAAAGATAAATCTAACAATCAAGAATCTAAAGATGCTCATTATAAATTTATTAAAATCAGGGATGTTCAATCAAAGAATATTGATTGACTTGTCGTGGATGTTCAATCAAAGAACAATTAAATCAAAGTCTTCTGTATCTTTGTTAACTTCACTTCATTTTTGACAATTTCCATATCTGCAAACCATAAAGGCAACAAATCTCTTTTGTAAATTATCGCAGCAGGATGAAATAAAGGGATTAATTTGATATCCATTCCATGAAATACAATATTTTTCACACGTCCATGGATAGAAGTGATACCTGGCTGATCATCCATTTTATCGACATTTCCATCTGCCAAAAAAAACTTAGTGGCATAATTTCCAAGTGAGCAGATGACTTTAGGCTTTATTTCATTTATCTGTTTAACAAGCCAAGGCGTATGAGTCCTTATCTCGTCGGGAAGAGGGTTTCTATTCTCTGGAGGCCTGCACTTCAAAATATTTGCAATATAAACATCCTCTAGGCTTAAACCAACTTTACTAAGCATATCATCAAGATTTTTCCCTGCCTTCCCTACAAAAGGAAGCCCTTGCTCATCTTCATTCTTTCCAGGGGCTTCACCAATAAACATTATATCGGCAGAAAGATTTCCCTTCCCAATAACAATATTCTTGCAATTCTTATATATCTCCGTATCCTTCACTAATTGAATTGGATCTATTAACTCATCCATATTGTAACAAAATTCTAATAAATAAAAACCTATCTATATCCGTAAAAACTACCACCTACTTTTTCTATTAGGAGGAGATCTTAATCTCTTGACAATAACCCAAACAACTATGATTACCAAAATCAATATCACAAGTATTACCCATATCCAAAGCGAACTACCACTTGAACTGATTGGTGAAGGCTGAACAGGTTGATCTGGAGTATCATCAATAGGAGCAGTAACTTCTTCAACAGGTGCTGGCGGTTGCGGAATAGCCTCACTTATCTTTTTTATATCAAGAGTAGCTTTATTATTAGTAATACTCAACAACTTAACATAAACATCGTAAACTCCATCACTATTAACATCAACTTTCTTCTCTTCACCAATTGCAAGCTCTGCAGTTACAGGAGTACTTGAAATTTCTACTACCGCTTTCGTAGAAGTCAAGCTCTTAACACCAATATGATGATCCTCTCCATTGACTTTAACTGTAACTCTTTGTTTTGCTCCAAGCGACTTTGAAACACCGCTTGAAAATTCTTGATCCGCAATTGTTGTAGTCGATGTCCAAGTAGTTGTGGTTGATGAACCTCCTCCACCCGAAGATGAAGAACCACCACTTGAACAACCTGAAGTCGTTACAGGCAATGTAGCCGATGCTCCATAATTTCCAAGTCTATCTTTACATTTTACAATATATGTATATGTCGTCCCACAATTAAGTGAACTTTCAGTCAATGTCTGAGTTGTAGTTGTTCCAGAAATTGAAGCAGAAGGACGATCACTTGTACAAGCTGTATCTATTCCAACTAGTGCATCCGTTAACGCAATATCAATCTCAACATTATTCTTACCCGTAGCGGTTGTATCTTTTGTTATTGTAAGAGTAGGTCCAGTATTATCCACAACTAAATTTCTAACAACAACAGTATTATTCACATTTCCAGCATAATCAGTAGCTATAACCGAAATATTATAAATTCCATCAGCTAACATACTTGTATTGAAAGTTGCATTCCAAGACAAAGCATTTTGTAGAGATATAGCCTTAGAATCATTCTGAGGAATTGCAGAAATTGAAACATTTTGAACCCCTGAAGCATTAGTTACATTAAAGACAACTGTCGAAGTATTAGAATATCCTGCACTTACAACTGTAACATTAAGATGGAAAGCGACTCCTTTAGTATAATTTGTATAATTTGTCAATGTATTAGTAAAATTAACAACTAACGCAGGCGCAGTATTATCAACAACAAAATTTGAAATAATTTCAGAACCATTTCTATTATTATAACTATCATTTGCATCTACAGTTATATTATAAATACCATCTGGAATTAATGATGTATTTATCGAAGCACTCCACCAAGTAGTATTAGTTTGAGGATAAGTTGGACCTAATTCTACTCCGCTTCCACCTATAGATGCATTAATTACATTAACAGCTGAAACACCAACTCCCGTAGCATTGACAGTCACAGACCCAATAGTTTTATTTGTGAAATTAAAAAATACTCTATAAGTTAAACCAAACGAATCATTAACAGAAACATTAATCGTTAAAGTTCCAGAATAATTTCCTCTCGAAACAACACTTGCACCACTAAGAGTTACATTTGGAGCAGTACTTGTATCATTCGAGATTACAGTAAGTAAGGTCTGTGCTCCATGTCCAGTTTGATTATAAGTTGTTATGTTAAGAGTATGTATACCATAATTAGGCGTAGCATTAAACCAAAAATTTCCCGATTTAGTGAAGTTAATCAAATAGTAAGTTATATTAAAGAAACTTAAAACATTCGATCCAGACCCGGTAGAATTCGTCATAAATGCATAGTTTGAATTATCCGTATTGTTCGAAACCCCCGGATTATAAGAAATAGTCGATGGGAAAGTAATATTAACCCAAGTAATATTACCCGTAGTATTAAGAGTATCCCCATTTAAAACAGTTATATTAAAATTAGTCTGTATATTAGTAACATAAAAAGTTGTACCACCACCAGCTTTAGTGACTGTATGAGCGCCCATTACAAAATACATAGAAAATATTGCGATTGAAATAAGCAATAAAGCCACAACCGCGAATTTTTGCATCCCTCTCTTGTACATCATCATCACCTTTTTGATAACATAGTAGAAAACTCAGGGGTTTATAAATATTTCTTTTTTAAAAAT
>PFCY01000014.1 GCA_002763085.1 Candidatus Pacearchaeota archaeon CG10_big_fil_rev_8_21_14_0_10_32_14
CGAGCGTAAAGATACTCCGCTCTTTAGGGCGAGGAGGATCTCATCCTAATTAAATATCTGAATTTCCTATAGTTAGTGAAAACCATAGGATGTGACCGGCGTTAATAATTAATAACCTTTAAATATAGTAAATTCTAATGTATATAATCAAAATGAGGATAAAATGACTTGGTACGAAAAGATTGCGCTTGTAGTAGTTGCTATTGGTGCTATAAACTGGGGATTAACAGCATTAGATTGGAATGTTGTTGAGAAACTACTTGGATCTTGGCCGATGGTGGTGAAGATAGTTTATTATATTATAGCACTTTGTGGTTTGTATGCAATATATTTAGCGTTTGCTAAACAATAAATTTATTTTATTTTTAATTGTTTTTTATATTAATTTAATGAAAGGGGGTGAAATGGAATGAAGAAAAAGTCAATCAGTTCGAAGAGAAATGTTTCTAAACCTGTAGCTAAAGCTGTTTCAAGATCAAGTTCATCAAGAGGTGAAGTGCCTGTTGGTGTAAAGATAATCTCAGTTCTATATTATATAGAGGCTGCTTTTTTGATTCTTCTTGGATTGGTATTTGTGTTTGGAGCGAGTGCGGCATCAACATTACTTAAAGATAGTCCTGAACTTGCAGCTGCAGGAGCCGGAATATTTATTGTGCTTGGAATAATTTTGATCCTATTTGGAGCTCTATTTATCTTTTTAGGAATAAAGCTTTGGAAAGGAAAGAATTGGGCAAGAATCGTTACAATAGTATTATACATACTCGGTGTTCTTATAGAATTGCTATCTCTTGTATCTGGAGGTACCATGAATATTGTATGGGGCGTCATATGGATAATAATCGATGGTACGATTGCAGGTTATTTGCTTTTGAACAAGGAAGTAAAGCAAGCATTCAGATAAATTTTATTTTTATTTTTTTAATACTTTTTTTCTAAACGTATTGGAAATAGTTTTTGGAATTTTAATTGAAAATTAAGAAATAAACAAATCAAATTAAAAAATACAATAATTAGAATAACTTTAATCTTTTAGATCAGAGATTCCAAGCATTATGAAGAGTATTCCGATCATCACGATGAACCAGAATAGCCCTCCCTTGAAAAAGATCCAAGCTGGACCCAAGAAGTTCCAAGAAACTCCAAGTTGCCATGCCTGTGAGTAGAAAGCAATTACGATTGCTCCTACGACTAAGATTAAACCTAATAAAAGTTCAGCCCATTTATTCATAAATTAAGTGAGAGATTTTATTTTAAAAACATTTTGTTTTTATGAGATATATGATTCGTTACTACTCATTAAGATGATTTTACAATTTTTCGTTCATAACTCTTTCAACGTAATTAACAATATCCTCTGGATCGTCGTTTTCCAAATTCGTTTCATCTTCAGAATTTTCTTGTTCAACATTCCTTTCTATATATTCTAGTTTCTTTCTTTGAAGAATTTCATAAAATGCAGAGTAAAAATTAGTTATTATCGGCACTGAAAGAGTTATTGCAATCGGCATAGTTCTTTGAGGTTCATCTAATAAAGAATATTCGCCTATTGATAGAGGGATTGTATAAATTAAACTTTTTATTGCACCGATTAGAGCGCATCCAATAGATTCATTTGTATTAAGATAAGAATCTAAAGTCCAACATTTTCTTAATTCTTCAATATCTTCTTCTGAGGAGTCAAAATTATCTTTTAATCTTTTAATTTCATCATCAGTCTGCATCAAATTTATATTTCTTTCTAATATTGGATTGCAGAAAGATGAAACTATATACTCTAGAGTGCTTTTTTTTAGTTTGTAGAATTTATCTTTAATCTCATATTTAATTAATTCTTTGTAAATATCAATGTCAGACTTCATAGATATTTATGTTAATGTGATTTTTAAGAATTATTGTCATGAATTAAATGTGGATATTTTTTAGTATAAATACTTAAATATATTTTAAAGGATGATTTTTTATGGATTTGCCCTTTCAAGATGGAGAATGGAAACCGGATTTAGATTTTATTGATAAATTTGAAGCGTGGGCAACGAGAAACGGGTTTATTGATGAAAAGTGGTTAGTTTATCACGAGAAAAAAACCGCCAAAGATTTAGTTGATTTTCTTAAGCAGTATACTGGTGCTGGCGATCAACCTATTAGCGGACTTATACAATACATAGAAACTCATTTTTCTCCTGAAATGAGATGGCATGATCACCACTATACTGCAAGAGAATATGTTGAAGCAATGAAAAAGGGAACGCCTCCAGGAGCTCTTGCTTATACTACACTTTTAATGTTTTTTGATCCAAGTAAAGGGTTTGAAGATTTTGATGTCAAAGAACGAAATTAGGTGAGCTATTTTTTGAGATTAGATTGAGAGGGGATTTAAAATGAGATTAATATTAACCGTGATATTGGTTTATTATATACATAAATATTGTAGCTTTTACTAACAAAAGATATTTAAAATCATCTTCTCTAATCCTAAAATGAAAAAGGGAGTGAGAATGATAAGAAATAGTTATCAAAATTCTGGATTAAATTTTAAATGGAAATTCTCATTCATATTGTTTGTTGTTGTTCTAGCAATTTTTTTAGTCCCAATAATTATTAATAAGAATTTAGAGAAGAAATTTTCCCCTACAACGTCCAATTTAGTAGCATACTATCAGTTTGAAGGGAATGTCAAAGATTCCTCTACATGGGGAAATAATGGAATTTCCAGGGGAACCTTGAGTTATATTCCCGGAAAAACCTTGAGTTATATTCCTGGAAAGGTTGCACAGGCGGTGAGAATCTCAAACGGAGGTTATATAGAAGTTCCATATATGGTAGCGTTCAATTCTCAAGCAGGGACTTTATCCTTTTGGCTTAAGAAAAATAGCGCAAGCAATGGAAATTATTTTATTTATGCAGATGATTCTACTGGAAAAAGATTTTTTGTTTCATTAGGAGCTGACAATAAAATTTATTTCAAGGATGATGGTACTGCATGTGAATCTTTGCGACTCTCTTCATCAGTTGCTCCAAATTGGAATGAATGGCATCACGTTGCTATCACGTGGGGAAATAATGAAGCCTATCAAAAGGTTTACATTGATGGAGTCGATAGGACCCAATACATTTACATCAACGGAGTTAAACAGAATAAAGTTTGTTCTGGAGGTCAATCCTATCGTCAAAGTATCGGTTCTTATTTTGGTCAATATGGCACAGATATTTCCTTGGATCACTTTGTTCTTTATAATAGCGTCAAGTCTGCTTCGCAAGTCCTTCAATTATATAATGATGTAGCTACGTGTCCTCTCAATCAAGTCTGGGATTCTATAAAATCTAAATGTGTTTGCGCGGATAATTTCCAGCAGTTAAATGGGGGGGAATGTTCTCCGAGGCCAATCATTCCAAAAACTGCGACTAGAATCTCTAACACAAGAGATGCTGATAAATTTATAGAAGAGTATAGGGACCGATTACAAGACGAAATCGGGATTAATTTTTGTGATCCACGTCTTCCACAGAGCGTTAAAAATAAGAGAGTGGAAATAGGAAGGAGTAGTAATCATTATTTTTGTTCTGAAGATAGTTCGGTTCTTTTAAACTCACCAATAACTCAAATAGGCAATAAAATTGATCCTAAAGATATTCAATTTCTTGTAAGTGGATTATTTCCTCCCGAATGCGATAATAGGGAGCTCACACAGATAATAAAATGTGCGGATGGAAAGAAATATCGTACAAGTTCTGATGGAGATCCAATTGTTCTTATGACGACTTTATATCATAATGGATATAGATATGATTTGCCTATAACTCTTATAATCGAATCAGATGAATTAGATCATTCAACGACTGTCTTTTGTAATTATATCTATAATTATCCAAAGAATATATTATATATCAAAGCTGATAATGTTATGATAACAACTCATTTACTAGATTTTTATCCTGATATTGTAAAAGGTTACGCTCCGGGATATTATTCCTCAATTGGACCGGGTTTTTCCTACATACTTGACGATCCTGGCGATGGGTGTTCAAGTGTAATAAAACCTGGCTGTTTTTACATGGGTAGATGTACTATAGAACCAACCGCAGCGTGGTGTACTGATAGTAATATTATTGGAAGTTATCTTAAAGAAGTAACTTTGAATATATGGATTCATGATGTTTTTGAAAATAGTGTCAGAATTCCAATGGAACAATGGGCAAAGCAGAATGAAAACTCTTCTTTGAGTGAAACCGAATGGAAGTATCAAATGGATCGTAGATTTACTGAACTCGGAATGGGTTATTGTGAAGATAAAAGATATCTTTATTAGTTGAATTAAAATACGAACTTACATTCACTATAGATTTTCCATTTCTTAATGTCTCTTTCGATTATACTCTTTTTGACGAATTTTTTGTGTTAGAAATTCCCACTAAATCGATGCTTTGCATCGAAACCTTCCCATTAAATATTTGAATTGCCTAATGTTAGTGAAAATCAACGCTTATCTTTATTAGATAATAATTTGTTCTTTCTTATTTCTTAAATGCTTCAGATACAATCATCGGAAAAACTAAAGTAGCGTCGGCGAAAACTTTAACCGTGTTTTTTTCGGAAGAAGATTTAGGGGGTTTTATTTTTCCCCAAGAGACGGCTTCGTTTGGAGACGCGCCAGCGTCGGATCCATCAAATTCTTGAGCTGCGTTTATGTAAACGGCGTAGTCAGCTCCGCCTCTAAAAAGATTTGCGTTACAGACAGCGTGTTTTACAACTCCTGCGCCGAGGATTATCAATCCAGTTTTTTCAGAATTTATTGCGATATCAATTAATTTTTTATGATCTTCAACTAAATCGATTTTGAATTCTGGATTAGATTGTTTGAAGAAATAAATCATGTCACCAAGACTTCCGTCGAGCGGGGCGGGAGTGAAGACGGGGATATTGTTTTTATGAGCGTGATAATAAATTGAATCTTTGTGATTTATTTTTTCTCCTAAGAAATTTATAATCCTTGACGGAGTTAAGTTCTCGCCGGATTTTTGTTTTTCTAAAAGAGATTTTAAATGTGGATTTATCCAGTCTTCAAAAAGGCAATATCTATCGTTTGGAACGAAAATGTTTCCGATTCGGTTTACTCCAGCGTTTCGGAGTGCAGAGCCGTCAGCATTAAATTCTCCAAGCACGAAAGGTTTCATTGTTTTAATTAAATCCTCTTCAACTCCTCCGGAAGTTGTGACTAAAACATCTATAAATTTATTTTCGACTAAGTATCTAACGACATCTCTTAAACCGGAAGAAACGATTCCTGAAGTGTAACCTAAAAAGATTGTGCATTTTTCTTTTCGCATTTTTTTTATTAATTCAATTGCTTGATGAAGATGCGAAGCTTGGAAGCCGATGCTATCATAAGAATTAATTAAATCACTTGTGGTAAGATTTTTATTAAAGTCCGGACCTTTAATGGCGGTTCCCTTAACTTGCGAAGCTTTTTTGAAAACTTCTCTTTTCACTTTTTCTAGTTTTGAAGATATGTCTGACTTTACCATTGTGATAAGAATTAAAATGGATTAAAAAGGTTATTGTTTTTGAAAAGATTAAACTTTCTATTTAACAATAGTTGCTTCGCAGAATCGATGCTCGCAAATCGGCCATTCGGACACGATTTGCTCGTTGACGGACGAGGTTATCATATTCTTTTTTAAAGATATTAAGAATATAAAAGAAAATAATTATGGTCTTTCCAATTTTTTCAAAATCGGTAGATATATATATATATATTTTTCTTTGGAAAAGCATCTCGATTAACGAGAGGTGATAATATTGAAAGCGCCACGTAAGGTGGTTTATTCATTCGCTTTCGATAAAGAAAAGACAAATGAAAGGAGGTGATTAAAATAGTAAATAAAAACTCTAATAATACAGATTGGAAAACTATTGCGATTGTTGTTATGGCGATTGCGATCGTTGTTCTTTTTGTAATACAATTTAAAGGGGATAGGCCGAGTTTGAGTCCTGGACAAACTGAAGTGTTTAAAGGAGTTTATGTTACATCAGATAATAAAGGTCTGTTGGGATTAACTTCTTGGGATTTAGGATCAAATATTCTTTCTTCTGATGGATCTGGCAAAATTTTAAAACCCTTGAATTTGAAGGCAAGTAGTGTTAATACATCTAAATTAGGAGTTAGTGATTACATAAATCTCGATAATGACATTGTAATCGGAAGAAATTATATGGATGAAACTCAAGATAGTATTCGTTTTAAAGTAGATCATGGTAATGGAGGAGTTGATAGTGGACTTTTTTATCGTGATCCAGCTGATGCACTCGATCAATTAGACTTACCTGCCGTTTATCTTGAAAAATGGATAGATGATGATTTGACTGATGCAAATAAGCTTGGAAATAAACTTGATGCAAATCAAATTGGACCTGGGAGTATTTTTACACAAAAATATGAATTCAGTACTAGTGGAGCCGTGACAAAAGAAAATTCTATTTTTATTGAACCCCCATTTATTTATTTTGTAAAAGATGGAAAATGGTGGAAATGTGGAATCGATCAAACTAAAACAGGAAATTTTGGTTGTATCATTGATAACTCCTTTAAATCTAGAGTAGATATAAGCAATTCTAAACTTAAAGCGATACAATAACTTGATAATTTTATTTTTTTCTTTTTCTTTTATTTTTTTTGAAACCTATTTAGAAATATATTTTAATGTGTTTTATTTTTCAGTTTTTTGTGTCAGTAAGTGCCTACTAAAGTCAGCAAGCTGACACCCGCCCTAACTTCATATTTGAATTTCCGAGAAGTTAGTCTGACACAAAACGTTTCTTTTTTTCGAAAGATTTATAAGTTGTATAAGTCTATATAACCTATGGAAATTAAGAAAATATTACATTATCCTCGGCTCGATAGTGTTTTAATGGTTGAGAAATTTATTTATGATAATAGTGGGACGTATAAAAAAAAGCAGATTTGGGAAAGGCTTCCTAAAAAGATGATGTATCAAACATATTCTGTCATAATTGATTATCTTTTATATGCCGGAAGAATTGCGGTGGACTCCGAAGGAAAAATTGCTTGGATATGGGATCCGAAATTAGTTAGAAAATATATAAAAAGAACTGATTTAGAATGGAAATAAGCTCGAGACTTTTTTTGCAGATAAGAATTTACTTAAAGATCTTGAAGATCTGAAAAAAGGAAATACGGAAGATAAAACTTTATATCACCATCTCAGTCAAGCATTTGATAATCTCAAAAGAAATGCTTTTAGTGGAATTCAAATACCTAAAAGGCTTATTCTTAAAGAATATATTCTTAACTAAAAAGAAATCTCCATCTTTCAAGATGGGGTGAGTTTCTTCCCGCAAATTATTTATTTCTCGATTGATTAT
>PFCY01000035.1:0-5819 GCA_002763085.1 Candidatus Pacearchaeota archaeon CG10_big_fil_rev_8_21_14_0_10_32_14
TTGGTGCAAAAAGGCTGAAAATTATCTTGCGATGCTTCATTTGGCTTGTGGAATTATTACTTGGAGAGCCTGTCTATGTGGATAGGCTCTAAGTAAACTTTTTTAAGTTAAATTAAACTCAGTATAATATGAAAAAAGGGGTATTTTTGATTGTATTACTTGTATTGATTCAGAATGTTTCAGCTTCATATATTTCTGGGGACATATATCTGTACAATGATGGATTATCTAAGATAGATGTTAAGAGCGATGTTCCACTCAATATAAAAGGGATTATTTTTATTCCAGAAACGCAAACTTTGAAAGGAGAAACGTCTTCTTTAATCGATAAAAATGATTGGATTTGGAGCTTTTCTTTAAATGGAGAAACTTATGATAGTATATTCTTGGATATTCATTTACCTTCCTCAACTAATAGAATTTATTCTATAGAAGGAAACGATCATATTGTTGATTTTGATAAAAAGACCATTTCGTTAATAAATGAAGATAGGAAATTAGATTTTAATATAAAATATGAAACTGAAAGGGAAAATAATTACTTTCCTGTTTATTTGGTTATCATATTCCTCTTGGTTTTATTGATAGTTATAGGTTATTTTTTAATGATAAGTAAAAATAAAAGAAAGCTCGAAGAGGTTTTTCCTTTTATAAATGATAAAGAAAAAGAAATAATAGAATTGTTAATGAAAAAATCATTGAGGCAAAAGGAGATACGAAAAAATCTTGGAATCCCAAAAGCGAGTTTTACAAGATACATCCTTAATTTAGAGAAGAAAAAATTAATTATCAGAGAGGGTGAAGGGAAGAACAAAATGGTGAGGTTGAAATGAGAAAGTTCCAGATTGTTCCAACTACAAATCTATATATGATTTTTATGATTATGATACATGAAAAATCAATTAAACGCCTGGAGGAAAAATAAAGGCTTAAATGAACTGATAAAAATGATAAAACAAAAAATTAGAAATGTTGAAAGTTCAATATTAGCGCTAACCACAATATTATTTGCTTTATTCCTTATAGGGACGGTTATGGCCGAAAGTAATTATGGAAGTGGAAGTACTACTGTAGTCGGGGGTCCAACCGTAAGTTCTCCTTACGAACAAGAAATTGAATTAGGAATTGGAGAATCAGCAAAAGTTTTGAATTTAGAAATTCAACTTGTAGATCTAGATCTCCTTAAGACGAATCCGTCTGTTTATCAAGCGAAGATAAAATATGGAATTTTGCCTGAAGGGATAAATAAACCAGTTAATACTTTGACTCGAATTGAGGGAGAAAAGAATATTGTAACACTTAATCCAACTAATTTGGCTATTTTTTTCAAATCTGTTAGTGACGACGGAAAAAAAGCAAAGTTTATAGTAAATACAATCAAAGTACCAGATAATGAAAAACCGGGTGTTGTGAGTCCAACTGTTAATTATGTTGAAGTGTATGTATATCCAGAAAAACAAGTGACGGGCACGGGTAAAGAAACTTATGAAGTTGTTGTGAGAGATACACATGAATTAAATTATATTACCTGCAAAGATACATCTACTGTTGATGGAGAAAGTTTATGCGCTCGCCCAAAATATGAATATACACTTGAGTTTGAAGGGAAAGACTCAACTGGTTCATTTACTGAAAATGCATTCACATTAGACCTCGGAAGGAAAAAATCTGTCGAGTTAACAGTTCAAACGAATAGTAAGGGAGTCCATCCTTTTGGCGTAATCGTCAGAGGAAAAGATTCCAAAGCTGTTGCTAAAGGAGTATTAGTCTATGGAGAAACGCCTGTACCAACACCAGAACCAGCTTCTTATTTTATAGGAGATGGTTTTGCTTTGTCTAGTGATGAAAGTGATGGGAAGATCATTGAACTCAAAGTTTTGAAAAAAGATAATGCCCTAGACGGTAAACTTTGGTTTGAAAATAAACCGTATAAAATTAGCGGAACGGTACTCAAAAGCGTAGTCCAATTCGAAATTTATACGGAAGATTCAAAAGAGAAAGTAGGAAGTTTTTCAGGAAATATAAAAAGTTACGAAAATTTCCTGTTACTGCGAGGAACTCTTCAAGCTCCAAATGAAATGACTTATGACTTAACAGCTACTGGAAAAAGGAAGTTTACGTTTAAAGTAATAGATGTTGATTCTAAGGATGAAAAGGATTCTGAGTCTATTTCAATTGATGAAACATTAACAGTAACAAAAAAATCTGAAACGAATATCAACAAGTTTGAGGATAAAGATACTGCGCTTGAAAATGTTAAAGATGATCTTTATATTAAACCTATAAAAGTTAAAGATGAAAAGATCCTTTGGATATTTCCTTCTGGAAAGAAACAAGTTGAAGTTGAAATCATAAAGGGAGATAAGATAACTAAAGAAGTAATAAAAGAAAAAACTGAGATTGATGTAGAAGGTTACAAAATTAGTGTTGGATCTCTTGATGATGAAGAAAATATTGAATTTAACGTTAAAAAATCAATATAAAATAATTTAATTTTTTTCTTTTTCTTTATTTTTTTAATCTTATTTGGAAATATATCTCTTTTCGGAAATATTTTTAACTAAAACAAGTAATACCAAATTTTTATAAAGAATTGACACTTCAGTTATTTGTTAAAATGAAAGGTGTACTTGTTATATTGGATGGACTAGGCGATTTGCCTAATAGACAATTTGGCGATAAAACTGTTCTTGAAGTGGCTCATACACCAAATTTAGATTTTTTGGCGAATCGAGGGGATATGGGGATGATGCATTCGGTTAAACCGGGATTTACTCCTGCTAGTGATGATGCTATCGTTTCAATATTTGGAAATAAACTAATGAGCGCTACTCGAGGAATGCTTGAAGCTCATGGAACTGGATTAAAAATCATAAGAGGCGATTTGGCTTATAGAGTCAATTTTGCAACAATTGATAATCTCAAAGATGGAAATGTTTTAGATCGCAGAGTTGGAAGGACTCTAACAGATAATGAAGCAAAAATTTTAGCGAATGAATTAAATAATAAAATAAAATTACCTGTGAAATTTGAGTTCATTCCAACGATACAGCATAGAGCAACTCTGGTCTTTAAAGGGGGATTTTCAGATAATGTTTCTGGAAATGATTCTACCTATTTACTCGGAAAACACGTTCCTATAGATAAAGTAGGACGATGTTACCCTCTTTTGGAAGATGAAAATGCAATTTATTCGGCTAATGTTGTCAACGAATTTCTTGAACATGCGTACGAGATTCTTGATAAAAATAATGTAAATTCTGAAAGGAAAAGGAAAGGCTTGCTTCCTGCTAATTATCTTTTGTTGAGAGGTCCGGGAGTAGAAATTCCTAAACTCAAGCAATACAAAAAATGGATGTCGATTTCTTATATGCCTCTTGAGATCGGGTTTTCAAAACTTAGCGGGATGGAGACGTTCTCATTTCCATATCCTCCGTTGAAAAGATTAGATGCTTATGAAAATCTTCATGAGGGATTAAATATGGCGAGCGAATTCAGCATCAAAGTTTTAAAAAAACATTATGAAGATTTTGATTACGCTTATATCCATATCAAAGAGACGGATTTACCCGGACATGATAATAAACCATTTGAGAAAAAAGCGATGATAGAATATTTAGATAAAAATTTATTTAAATTCTTGAAAGAGTTTGCGCTTTCAAAGAGTGTGAAAATATGTGTCACTGGAGATCATTCCACTCCATGCAGGCTAAAAGCGCATAGTGATGATCCCGTTCCTGTTTTATTTTATAATCCTAGTTCAAAGTTAAATAGAGAAATTAAATTTTGTGAAAAGAATGCAATTCGTGGAAATTTAGGGACTTTTAATGGTGGGGATTTGTTTAAAGTGATAGGGTTTGATAGATAATGATATGTTTTTACTATAATAATCATTAAAAAATGCAAGTTCTAAGTATTTTTAGATTAAATGAAGAAAATAAGAATTCAGATATAAATAATCAAAATGATAGTTTACTACGAAAATTACTGTGCGACTTCAGGAGAAATAAAATGATAACCTATAACGATATTTACGAAGCTGCTAAAAAGAACCGGCTGGTTCTTTTTGAATCTCCTCCAAGAGTTGAACCGTGGCATCTTTTAATTGCCTCCGACGGATACCACAGCGCAGCTTCAGGAAAAATAAAATGATAACATACAATGACATATATGAAGCTGCGAGAAAAGAGAGATATTCCGAGCCGTTACAGCATTTGCCAAAGAACTATATCGAAGAAGTTTCAGATTATATAAAAGAAAAAAAGGAAATTGCTTCAAAGGATGATGACATTTTTTCCGAAGTCATAGTAAAGACAAAGAAGCAACTTGAAAATGCACAGACATTGTTTAAGGAACTCATGAGGACGCGAAGAAAAAAAATTTTGAGTCTTGTTCTGATTGCGGCTGAAACGGGAATAAGCAAGCAAGATTTTGAAAATATGCTTGTCATTGAAAAAGAACTTTTTGAAGAGATTATGAAAAATATTGATGCTTGTGATAAATCAATAATTGAAAAGATGATCGGTAAGAGAGAAGAAGAAAGTAAAACTGAAATGATATTATTTACTAGCGGAGTTGATGAGTTTTTAGGACTTGAAGGAGAAAAGATCGGTCCATTTGAAAAGGGTCAGATTGCAAATCTTCCTAAAGAAATATCTCGGATACTCGTTGCTGATGGGAAGGCGGAAGTTATTGAGAAAGAATAAGAAAGGTATATCTATTAGAAGAGTTTTGCTCACCATATTTCTTTCTTCGAAAGAAAATCCAACTCACGACCTCGCTTTCCTCTATTCCCTTACCCCGAAGCGCGAAATCGCTCGCCCTCTTTCCGTGCTTTGAGTTTCCAAGAATTTAGTCTAACATAAAAAATTCATACTTTTTCAACAAAGCCAATTAGAAGGTTAAGTTTATTAAGGAAATAATCTATTTATTTTAATGACAAAAAGTAGGGTCATATGGGGGTGGGGGATTATTATTTTAGGGATAGTTATTATATCAATCTCTCCTCTTTTGAAATTTATCCCATTAATATATGGAATTTCAATTTTCATAATTGGGCTTTTCATTTTATTTAATAAAGATGAAGATAAAATTGAACAAATTAGGAATGTAAGGAGGTCAAAAAAATGAAACCTATAGTTGTTACGACAGCAAATGATATTCCCGGAAGACAGATAAAAGAAGTTTTAGGTGTTGTCAGAGGAAATACTGTCAGAACAAGAAATGTTGGAGTTGATATTGGGGCGGTGATGAAAAATTTGGTTGGAGGAGAGATAAAGAATTATACTCAACTGACAAATCAATCAAGAGATGAAGCGTTTAACCGAATGGTGAATAACGCCGTTGATCTTGGAGCTGATGCGATTATTGCTATGAGGTTTACAACTTCAGTTGTCATGTCTGGAGCATCTGAAATGCTCGCATTTGGAACTGCTGTTAAATTAAAATAAGATGAGTGAAGAAATAAAAGAAAACTGTTCATGTATTTTTCCGAAATGTCCTAAATGCAATATAGGATATCTTCTGCCATTTTCATATAAAGAAGATGTTTTTGAAAAGTGGAAATGCAGCAACGATCAGTGTAAATTTACAATTGAGAAAAGATAATTTATTTTTATGGGCTTCATCCCAAATTAAATTTTTTTGTGAGATTTTGTTTGTAATTTACTCGCCCACTAATCTGGGAGGAGCCTCTACTTTCGAGGTTGAGGGGAGGGAGGAGGGAAAGAAAAACTGATTAATATTTTGCTGCTTCGCAGATTAATGCTCACAAATTATGCGATACGGAGAACGAGATTTTTTCGAACGAATAAATTAAT
>PFCY01000035.1:5870-7921 GCA_002763085.1 Candidatus Pacearchaeota archaeon CG10_big_fil_rev_8_21_14_0_10_32_14
TGAAGCCATTTTTATGTAAAGATTTTTAAATGAATTTTTGTTATATTGAGTATGAAAAAAGAAGAGGAATATTTTTGTGATAAATGCAGTAATCCACTCAAATACGACGATTTTTATATTAAGTGGGTGTGTTACGACTGTATTGAAAATCATAAGCCGATGAGGAAGTGATGAATCCTGCGGAGGGATTCAAACTCCCTTCGTGCGCCTGAATCCCCAATCAAAGATTAGAAATTATCTTTTTTACAAAAAATAATCTAAAAATAAGCCTGCGGAGGGATTCAAACCCCCGACCTACTGCTTACAAGGCAGTTGCTCTATCACTGAGCTACGCAGGCATGACGGAGTAGCTCCAACCTTTATGACTCGCTGTGCGAGACCATTTAAGGGAAGGTTAAGCGAAGGAAACCGTTAGGTGTCCTCGCAGCTACGCAGGCATGGTTCATAAAGAAATAGTTTACTTTTAAAACTTATTGTGTAAGATAATTACTCGATTTTCTAAGAACATCTATTCTTGTTTTTTCTCGACAACTTGAAGGAATCTTATTTCACATAATGAAAGTGGATAGATCTTTTTCAATTTTAAAGATAGAATCTTTTGGAGTTTATTCTTTAAGATGTCGTCAAAAATTTCATCGCTTGATTTGTCTTTTAGGTATTCTATTAATTCTTCTTTTGCCTTCGTCCTCAATGAATTTCTTATTGGCCGAGAAACTTTTCTTCTTGTGATTAAAAATGGCTTAATTCTTAATGTATTATTTGCGCAAGGTGTTTCAAATGAATCTTCGATGTAGTTTGTTCCTTTTCTCACCATTCTTCGAAGGAAAAATGGAAGCATGTTCATCTTAATCGGAGTTGACGTCAATTCTTTTTTGTCAGTCATTTCTATTTTGAAATTCATTTCAATGCTTTTTCCTTTAAGAATTCTTGTTAAATCGTATTTTATGATCCTTCCATTAAGTTCGCTAATCTCATAGCCTAAGATTTGAGTATCCTTTTTTAATAGAGGAATTTCAACGTCGAAAAATTTCTTTTTGTGTTTTGCGATTGCCATTTAAAAAGAACCCCCTGTTTCTTTTTGAATCTCCTCAAATTGCGGAAGGGCGATTTCTAATTGCCTCCGATGAAATCGCAAGGCTTTCAAATCGATTCTATTTTTTAATGTTAGTTTGAAATCCATTTTATTCTTTTAAATTGTCTGCTTCGCAGAATTTATTTAGGTTTAATAATAAATATTTGAATTGCGTTTGAGCAACTATGCCCGATTGGTTTTTATATACTTTTAACATTAATTTTTTATTTATCATTTTATTTTATTCTTGTATTACCTTACCAGCTCTTGTTCCTTTTTTCTGGTATTTAGATTTATTGCATACTAAACAAGTATAAAGAAGATTAGTTTTCTTCGTCGTTTTAGTTTTTCTTTTGAATTTTGTTACTGGAGGTTTTGATCCCCAACGACCTTTGTTTCCGATTCCTCGACCGAGGCCCCTAAGTTTAGCTCTTGAGATACTTCCTCTAGTCATAGTTCCTCTTTTGAAACCTGTACTAACTGCCTTTATCTTTTGTTCTGTCTGTTTTTTACAATACGGACAAAATCGTTTTGTTTTTTTAGGGATTTTCATGCACTTGTTCATAATTATCTTGGTTTAAAAAGCTTTTTATAAAATGGTTTCGCAGCTATCTTATGCCTAGAGTTAAATTTGAAAACGGAAAGCAAAGGGAATTTTTGAATAAAGTTATGCTTGAAACGAATGTTCCTTCACTAAGAAGTTTATCTCAATACGGATTTGATGTTTCATATTCTAGTTGGAAAAATTATTACAATGAAAATAGATGTTTGCATCAATCTTTATTCGAAAATCTTTGTCATATTGCGAAATTAAATCCTAAAAACTTTAAATTTAAGTTACTGAATGATTACTGGGGTCAGGTTAAGGGAGGAAAGAAAAGTAGAAAATGAAATAAGAGTGAATTGAAACAACGATTCAGAATCAAAATTATCACGCAATTCTGCGAGAAATGATTAGATTTTCAATCTAATAATGGCC
>PFCY01000109.1 GCA_002763085.1 Candidatus Pacearchaeota archaeon CG10_big_fil_rev_8_21_14_0_10_32_14
AAAAGAGAGAAAGTAAAAAACCATTTTAGATTTATAAATTCTTCTATTTTTCAAAATTTTTTCTAAAAATTATTGCCTATAGAGATAGGCTCTAAGTCATATCTGCTTTAGTCATCTTTGGCCATAGATAGTAAAAGAATTTTTCTGGGAAAAAATATTTGGTTAAAAACATCTCACCTACTGCTATATGCCCTGCTCTCTGAGAACCATCTGTAAAGTTTCTTTTCATCCTTCCAGAAAATTTGATTATATAATTCTTTTTGATTATCGTTGATCTCTTTTCAGCAAAAACTTCCCAAGTTTTATAAGATTTATCAAATCGATTTTTAAACTTTTGATGCATAAACTTCATTTTATTTTGAATAAACTTATCCAGTTTAGATTTTTTATTTATAGATATTAGTAGTTCTTTTAATTCATCAAGATTGTCTATAATCAAATAAACACCCTTTTCCGTTTTTGAAGCAAAATAAGCCATTCCATATAAGTCTTCCTGTATTTTATGCTTTCCTTTTCTTAAATAATAGACCCCAATTAGACCAGATTTTACCGCACCCAAAGCATGATGAAATCTTTGATACTGTGCATTTCCAGATGACCCCCTATTAAGGGCATCTGTACCTTCCAATGCCACCATGGGACAATCCTTTGAAGTTTTGTTGTTGAAAGGATTTATCCATTTTTCTTCCTCAAAAATCCAACAAGCATCACAAGAGCCATAAGCTACACCATTAACTCCAAAAGTTAATCCTTCTGGAAAAATTTTTTGGTCCTCATTGCTAGATTCTGGATAAACTAACAATTTTAATCCATTTATTGAATGCCCTAACTTCTCAATGATTTCTCTTTTTATAATTTCATCACTTGATAGAGCCATTACAATACCTCTCTTATTTTTTTAAAAATCTCTTCATAAGTTAAGTTGTTTACAAACTTGACAATATCATTTATAGAAGAAATTTGTTTATGATTATAATCTTGATAAAATCTATCAAATTCATCATTTGTAAGATTCGCAATTAAATAATATTTTACATAATTAGATAACCAGTCCTCATACTCTTTCTGTCTTTTTTCATCAAAAAGTTTAATTTTTGATTTTCTTCTAATTAAAAGAATTTTATTATTAGAGTCAATTGTAAATAAGTTTAGATAATCTTTAGATGCCACATTTTTTGAAGGATGTATTTCAAATCCCTCATCAAAAAATTTAGTATTAAGATACTTATTTAATTGTTTTAACATCTCTGTAGTGCTAGTTTTTGCTTCTCCAACAATAAAAGAAGAACATTTCTCTCCTTGAAGTTTATTTCTCTTAACCCCTAGCCGTATCATTGAAAGTTCTATAAGATGGATTTTATTGAGAGAAATATTTGAATTAATAAGACTCTTTATTTTATATCCGCCAAAATCAGGGGAACCTTCCCTATGGCTTAAAGGAATTTGACTTTCAACTATATAATTTTCTTTTTTCATTGTTTCACAGATTAAATATTCCATGAATGGTTCCATACCATTCCCTTTTTTAGATAATTCTATTCTTTGGATTATGTAGTCTGTAGGATTACTAACTTCAGAAAAGAATTTCTTTAATTTTGCTTGAAGTTCCCTCTCACTATTAAATTCAACAGGAATAATAATTTTGTCTGATTCAAAAATGAATTTTTTCCCTAAAGATAAATTATAGGGTGTATTCTTTATAGTAGTATTATCAAATAACCCTGTTACAAATTTATAGTCTAATGCATTATAAAACAATTTTAATAATCCTTTTGGTGTGAACGGATAAGCAGGATTATCTAAATATCCTGCGCCAGTTACAGAAGAGAAGATAAAAGCTCCAAGACAGTCCATTTTTATGCCCTCCCCAAGACTAGTTTTTACAATAGGAAGACTAAAATTTTCTTGCATAATCTCTAAAAACTTTTTACTGTCTATTTCCATCTTTTATTTTTAAAATCAACTCATTTAATTTTTTTATTGTTAATTTTGACAAATCTAATTTATGCTCATTATAATAAATCTCCCATATTAAAGTAGAAGTTAAAGAGTCATATATCTTAGAAATATCTTGAGATTTTTTTATCTCCTTTTTTATTAAGTTTTCGAGCAATATCTTTTTATAATAACTGTCTGTATTAAAATCTTTTTTGGTAAAGGTTAAATAAATATCGGATTTTGGAGAAAACTTTGACCAGTTGTTATTGTAAGAATTTCCTAGTGTATCTATAATATCTATATTTTCTAATACAAATGTATATTTTTTAAAAATAGATAATATCCCTTCCCAAATTGAAAAATCTTTGTTATGAAAACATAAAGTAAATTTCCCCTTATCCTTTAATATCCTGCTCGCTTCTTTTATACTATTTTCAAGTAGACCTAGATATTCTGTAACGCCTTTATTTTGTACAGGATTAATAATTACCTCTTCTTTTATTTCAAACTCTTTATTAAACCAAGAATTCCAAATTAGAGATAATTCTGAATATTGTATTGCATCACCATATGGGGGGTCTGTAATAATATAATCTACTTCACCATCCTTAAACCTTGTTTTAAAAGAGGATTTATTCATTAATTCATAATCACCAATATTCTTTATTTCATTAAATCTTTTTTGTAAATTCTTTTTTGATTCTAGCACCAAATCTGTTCTTTCTAAGAATCTCAAAAAAACATTTTCTTCCATATAATCATCTGGAATCCAGTAATTATTAACACTCAAGGGTCTTACATTTTCGCTTTTTAATTTGCTTGCATGAAGGAGAGTATTTGAAAAAGCAATTAAAAATAAGTCTTCATACTTAAATTTAGACGTTTTTATTATATAGAGTAACTCTGATAAAGCAAGTAAATTTCTAGATGTGTAAAAGTCAGTTATATTTTTAACGCCCTTGTAAGAGAATCTATCTTTATAAAATTTAGAAGGTATTTTTTTTGAAGGAGTCCACTTGGAAATTTTATGTTCTTTTCTTAAACTAATTTTTTCTTTTTTATTTAATTCCCTTCTTTTTTTGGTGTTTTTTCCACAATCTAAACAATAAAAAACTCCTTCCTCTTTGTTCTTAAACTTTGGACCCATGTTTATATGATCTATAGTTAATTTTTTATGGCAAATATTACATTCTTCATCAGCAGAATATAACTCTTTAAAAAAAGAACCCAATTTATTTTTTATTTCTTCCAATTCTTCAATGAAAATATTTTCCTTAAAATGATTTTGAATAGTATTATTTGATATGAATATAGCCATAGGATTCAAATCATACCCTACAAAATTACGATTTAAATAAACGGATTCTAAACATGTGACTCCACTACCCAAAAAAAGGTCAACAACTAAATCTTCTTCTTTTGAATATTTTTTAATTGATTCAGAAATTGGCTTCCAAGGCTTTCTAGACCAATATTTGTGTATTCTATATATTTTTGATATTTCCTTCTCTTCAGAATTCATACTCGAATTACTAAAATTTATTTTTAGTTCTATCATTTTATTCCTCCCTCCTTAAAATAATACAGTAATGATGTAAGATATTACTAGTCCAACTATTAGGATATCCATATGGTGCCAAGGCAACTTTATCTTGAATCCAAATTTTTTCATCCTTTAATGAATATTTCTTAGTTAAATTTCTGGCTAAATCCCAAGCTAAGGGATAAATCTTGCCCCCTTTTTTAATATTCTTTATTATTATAACAACATATGATCCCTTTTTTAATTTATCATAAATGTCAAAATATATTTGAGATAGTTCTTCTATGAACTTGTTATAGTCTGTGATATTTCCCAAGTCTTCTTCTGTTTCAGAGTATTTTACATCCAAGCCATATTTTTCTCTTGTGTCTTTAAAGCTACCTGTACTCCTATTTAAGATATCCCAGTATGGTGGGGAAGATATACAAAAATCGAATTTAACATTCTCAAAAAAATCTTTAATATTTCTAGAATCTCCATTAATTATATTATTTTTAAATTCTGGAACTCTCTTTATTATCATATTATAATATTTTTTATTTAATTCTATTCCAAAACCTACCCTATTCGTCCGTTTGCATGCTACAAGAGTGCTTCCAATCCCTGCAAATGGGTCTAGAACACTCATTCTTTCTTTTGTAAAAAATCTGATAAAATCTTCAATCATAGTTGGAGAGTAAGTTGCTGGATGGTCATCACTATTTCCACAAATTTCCCTTTCTTCTTTTAAATCTTTTGAAAGAGCATTAAAAATAAACCAGCTGCAGGAAAATTTTGTCCACTCTTTTCCAGTAAGATGATTCAATTTATTGTTTAAATCATATGATCCTTCATTCGAATTTAAGATCAAAGAGTGAGCTTCTTCAACATTATTTTTTGGGCTATACAATTTAACATATTTCCATTGTTTTATAAATTTCTCAGGCAAACCTTTTTTATAGTTTTCATAAATTTCTGTGAGTCTTTCTTTAGCCCTTTTATTAATAGATTTATTTTTGTTTGGAACAATCTTCCTATCTTGCTTATAGTAGAAGCAATACTCTTCTTCTGATTCATTTCCTAGCTTAGTTTGCATAACCTCTTTTTTAACCATATTTAAATAAAATTAAGGCGATATATAAAACCTACTTCACTAAAAAGGATTAGAATTCTAATGCCGCTCTGCCGCTCTTTCTACTTATAATCTTCTCTCTTGTTTCTTTTTCTGATAAGTCCATACAAAATCAATGAAACAGAACCTTAAAAAGACTTTGTTAAGCAACCCACACTTACTACAGGTTTCGCACATTCCCCTGCGCATGCACACGCATGCAATTTACTTAAATATCTGATAGCTATTTTTATATAATATATACGGGTATGGATTTTTCCGACGATAGAAATTTATATATAAATAAAAATTTATATATAAATTAATTCAAATAAACCTACGGATTATCCTCTGAGAATTAAAATCTTTTAACATTAAAGATTAAATGAACCATTAAAACATCACTCTAAATTTTATCAGAGTTCATCTCACCACCACACTTAAAATCTTTAACACACTTATTTTGTATATTAAAGTTTTTTAATATAGTAGAAGTGCCATAATTACCTACTTTCTTTATAGTCTGCAAGCCCACATATACCCAGAGTGTATATTAAAATACTATTTAATATACTAATAAAAGTAATAAGAATTTAGTTTAATCAGTTTAAGGGTTTAAAAGAACTTTTAAAGCCAATTAACGAGCTGGCATCAGAAGAGGTGGGCTTGTGGCTTATTCTAGCCAGAAAGTCCTTTTAAGCTATCTCTTATCTTTTTAACATCACTCTCATTTATCTTAGACAAAACATCCTTTGAAGTATTAACAAACAAAGGAGCTTTGCTCATAATCATATCTGACTCTTTGGTATCTATTACCTTGTCAACATAGTATTGTGCAATGTTTCTTAAGTCAAATGCTTTTGAGATAATCTTAAAATCTTCTTTGGTATAAAACTCAGACAGCAACACTTTCATAAACTCTAATGTACAAGAGTGAATCTCACACTTAACCCCTAACTTCATTAGCACAGAATAAAGAGAGTAATACATAGAGTAATAACCAGCAGATATTGCAAAGGTAAGATTATACTTTCTTTCTCTGTTCATTGTTCCTAAAGCATTATCTGCCATCTGCATATAGGAAAGAGAAAGGTTATCACTTGGCTCAATCAGTTTAATTCCGTCTTTTTGTTTACAACACCACTTTAAACTTACCATATAAATCTAATGAACTCATCAACTCCTTTTAAGATTATGTGATTCTTTATTACTTCTTTTGAAAAT
>PFCY01000054.1 GCA_002763085.1 Candidatus Pacearchaeota archaeon CG10_big_fil_rev_8_21_14_0_10_32_14
AGCATCTCCCCCTCAACACCCTTAATACAGACATTCACATTATTTGCAAGTCTCTTGTCAGCTTTTCCAAAAAGTCCTTTTTTTGTTTGCTCGTTTTTAGCGCCGTTAAGTTTCACGCCCTCAATTTTTAATAATTCATTAATTGTATAATCTCTAATCTCTCTAACTTTATTTACATCTGAAGAATTTGAAATAGAAACGGCTTTAGCCAGTCCAATTATTCCGGGAACATTAAGAGTTCCAGAACGAAGTCCAAATTCATGTCCGCCACCGCTCGCAAGAGGGGTTAATTTATTTTTGAATTCTTTTCTGACATAAAGTGCTCCAACTCCTTTAGGTCCATGGATCTTGTGTGCGTTGATCGTTACGAAGTCAAGCTTCATTTTATCGACGTCAATTGGAACTTTTGTATAACTCTGACAAGCATCAGTATGAAACGCAATCTCTTTTCCGTTTTTGTGAGATTTAATTATTTTTCCAATCTCTTCTAAATCCTGTATAGTCCCAATTTCATTATTTCCGTGTATGATTGATACTAAAAAAGTTTTATCAGTTAGAGAATTTTTCAATTGATTGATATCAATAAACCCTTCTTTATCGACGCCTAAATACGTGACTTTTATATCAAAATTTTCTTCTAAGAATTTGCATGCATTCAAAACGCAATCATGTTCTATTTTCGTTGTAACGATATGATTCTTATCGCTTTTACTTTTCTTTAAATTAAAATACAACCCTTTAATTACCAAATTATTACTTTCGGTTCCTCCAGAAGTGAAGACGATTTCATCATATTTGGCTCCTATAGATTTAGATATAGTTTTACGTGATTCTTCAACTGCTCGTTTTGCTTCTTCTCCAAGGTAATGAGTCGAAGAGGCGTTGCCATATTTCTCATTAAAGTATGGCATCATCGCTTCAATGACTTTCTCATCGATTCGTGTTGTTGCAGCATTATCCAGATTGATCTGTTTCATAAAATTAGAGTATATGATTTATTTATATAGTTTTTGAAATATGAATATTTATAAAATTTAAAATCAATATTAAAATATGCCAATTGATATAGAACTTTTCAGAAATTTTGATCTGGATTGTTCCGTCGATCATGATCAAAATAGGCGCGCAGCAGAAGCCAGAGGATTGACCTATAGTCCATTAACTAGATGTTATGAAGATTACGACGGTTGTTTAATTCTTGATGAGTATGGACAGGATCTTTAAGAAGAATTTCTTGAATCTGACACATTCCTACAATACCCCCTTTTTCCAAAGGGAAATAATGTTAATATACCGTCCGATCCACCTTCTTCACCATTTGAGGTTCTCAACTTATATATAAAACCAACTTCATTTGATAAAAACCTAAGATCAACTTTTCTGGAATGAGCTAACAAACCCAAACTTTTCAGAGAAATTGATTCATCTTCCATACTAACGCTTCGCAAATCATCATAAAGAGTTTGACTTTTTACGGGGAGTTTTTTCAACTTTTTATTTGTCTGAGATACTGCTTTATTTATTTCTTGAAAATACGGACCTAACATTCTTTCAGTAAGTCCTTTATCTGTCAAAGTTTTGCGATTGTATAAAATAAATATCTCTCCAAGATTTGGTGTCAATTGATTTAGAGAAATTTCTTGACCTATATAAAAAACTCCTGTCGCAAGTCTTTGAAGATCAAATTTTCCAAAGTCCCATTTAAACTGAGGAAATCTATTATTAAACCCCGCACAGCATTCAACTTCAAATCCCTTTAAACTTCCATGTGTACTAACTTTTTCATATAAGCTCGTTGGTTCTTTACTGGGATCAATACATCGATTTTCAGCTAAAAAATAAAGATATGGTTCAACAATATGTTCCAAAAAACTCTCTTCATTTATTCTTGATTCATCATACAGAACAACTATCTTAGATTTTCCATTTTCCATTTTTTATTGGTGATATAGACATTAATAAATCTTATTACAAATTCATAGCAAATATTGACAATGGAAAATTATCCCCCGATCTTTCCAGAGCATTTGTTTGCATCTGTATAATGACCCTTTCTTTAAACGTTTCTTCATCAAGATTCTCAAATGATTTAGGCAAATAAGCAAGTCTATTATTCCAAGCAGGATATATATCATCTTGATCTTCCTTCCCATTTCCAATATAAACCAAATAAAATTTATCCTCTAAGTGTTGTAGAGTCGGAATAACTATGCTTTTTTTATGATATTCTCTTATCCTTATTCCCAAATTATCCAAATTACCCCTTTTTTTACCTTTATCGATTACCGACCATATCAATTTATCAAACTCGTAAAATTTTACCATTTTTCGTCTCCATTCTCTTCATTATTATTTTCAGAATTTAATTCGCCAAATACAATCAGAAATCTATTTTTCATTTTATCAATATAATCATCATCAATAAAAGAATCTTCTTCCTCTGGAGTTTTAATTAGGAGAAAAACCATTTCATAAACTTCTTCTAAATTTACCCCTTCTACAGAAAAAAATCTTTGAATATCTTCTCGAGATTTATCAGACGAAACTATAAAACGTGAAAGTCCACCTCTTTCTTGATATGCAATATTATCGTTGTAATTTGTGCCTGATTCAAAATTCATTAAGTAAGGTCCAATTATTTCACCAGATATTTGTTCATGAGAATATCTTATTGTATCATAAAAAATGCAAAAATGTTTCGGATCTTCTGATAATTCTTCAAGACTTATAGCCATAAAATTATCAAAATCCTCGATTTAAAAGAATTATTGCGATATACTTTTGTTCTTTCTCCGCTCCTTTATCCATTCAATTATAGGGGGCAATATAGATAACACTATTATTCCAAATATAATCCATTCAAAGTTCGCCTTAACAATCGGAATTGTTCCTAGTAAATAGCCCCCCATCACAATTAATAATACCCAGGCAAGCCCGCCAATTATATTAAATTTCAAGAATTTTTTATATTCCATTTTACCTAAACCTGCAACAAATGGAGCAATTGTTCGAACTATTGGAACAAATCTGGCAAGAACAATTGTTTTAACACCGTATTTTTTATAGAAATTTTCTGTCTTCTCCAAATGATGTTTTTTAATCCAGTTATTAGTTATAATTTTTTCCCCTGTATATTTTCCAATAAAATAATTCGCGGAATCTCCCCCAATTGCAGCAATTGAAAGAAGTACTAATAAATAAAATAAATTTAACGAGCCTTCAGCCGCAAAAGCCCCAGCAATAAAAAGCAATGAATCCCCCGGTAAAAATGGCATGATTACAACTCCAGTCTCTACAAAAATTATCAAAAATAAAATTAAATACGTCCAGATTCCAAATTGAGAAATTAAATCTCCGAGATAGGTATCTACATGTAAAAATATCGAAATAAAATCTATCATCACTTTAATTAGAATGAATCGTTTTTAAATCTTCATTTTGCGACAACACTTTTATCTAATTGAAATATTTGATACTCTAAAACACTATCATAGCTAACTCTTTGAGAATTTCTGTAAAAATCCGGATGAGACGGAGAAAATATTTGTCTTCCATGCATACTTAGACTAAAATCGTTTTCACTAAATTGAAATGGAATTCCAGCAACAGTATGATTTCCCTCCCCACGTTTGTATTTAACAACAAGTACACAAGTTGGTAAACTTCCTTTCATATTTTCTTCAAGGTCTTTTTTTAACAATTCTCCAATATCCATATAATTTACTTAAATAAGATAGATATAAAAATTTAATTATCATATAGAATACAAATTACATTTCTAGAACTATTTTTTCTTTTCGTCCTTGATTTCTTAAAGATTTTTCTTTGAAATGAATATTCAATTCTTCAAGGCAATGTTCACTACAACATCCATTCAATTTTTCTTGACATTCTAAACACTCAACAACAAATCTATCGCAAGATGGATTTCTGCAATTTTTATATAAATCGCAAACAATTCCACAGACTTCGCAATTAGTTATCGGTTTATTTTCGCTGGAAGGACTCACATCGCTCACCATTCTTTTATCAAAAACAAAACACTTCCCTTCCCAATAGGTGTTTGGAAATTTCTGTATGAAATTTATTATTCCGTCTTTAAGTTGAAAAACATTTTCGAAGCCGAATTCTCTCATGACTGCGCTCGCTTTCTCACATCGTATGCCTCCCGTACAAAAAGTCACAATCTTTTTTCCTTTCAGATGTTCAAAATTCTTTAAAGCATTGGGGAATTCTCTAAATGTTTTGGTATTGACTTGAATCGAATTCTTGAAGTGTCCGACTTTAAACTCATAATCGTTTCTCGTATCAAAGATTATCGCGTCTCCTTTTTCAAACAATCCTTTTTCATACCAATCGTACAATTCTTCAGCCGTAATGAACTGTCCCGCTTTAGACATATCCACATCAAATTTTATCGAAACAATTTCTTCACGTTTCAAGATTTTCATTTTTGTAAACGGATGGATGATTCCCATTTCTTCTTTGAATCGTATATCACTAAACCTTTCATCATTTCTTAAAGCAATTTTATATTTTTCCATCTCCGTCGCAGTGCCGCTCACGCTTCCATTTATTCCTTCACAAGCCACGAGTATTCTTCCTTTAATTCCAATATCTTCACAGAATTTCTTGTGCGTCCTTATGAACCAATCAACATCGTTCTCACTAAGTTTGACGAATTTGTAAAATAAAAGGATGCGAATCGGATTTTGATTTATTTCCATTTAAACAATTGTTAAGTTTGGTTTATAAAATTGACTATCACAAAATCTATAAATCCATTTTCAACATTTTTATATGGAATGGTATACTAAAAGTGCACTCTCGCTCGTTTCTGCTTTATCATTAGGATTTTCCAACTTAGCTTATAGTCAAAGATCAAATCCTAACTCATTATCAAAAAGTGTACATACTTACACCCATCAAACAAGTCAATCTCAAAAAAGAGATTCTCAAATATTAAGAGAAAATCTTGAAAATAAACTTTCTAATGTTAAAGACCATGAAGGAAATGCTTGGTTCGAAGAATACGATTGCGAAGAGTTTATTGAAAATAAGATTCCATTTTCATATATAGAAACTTGCTCATTGTATTCAAATGAAAAAGGTGATCCAGTTTATTTTCCTTTTGAAATAAATAGACTTTGGAGAGAAGAGATTAGTGAAGATTTCATAGACAGATTATTAAGCGAATTTTCGTTACGAAATCATAAAATACCCTCAGTATTAGGAATGATAAGATATTCTCAGCTTTGTAAAGATCCAAAAGATTTTTTCCCGGAAGATACTAAGAGACCGAATGCATTGATCCTTCTTCCAGAAGAAGGGATAAAATATAACGATAAATTCAAATCAGCATTTTATAGTCAAGATTCAATAAAATTTTATTCAAGAATACAAGATGGTTACGATGTTGCATTAAGAGTATATGATTCGACTCAAGAACTTTGCGATTCTCTTCTGGAGTCAGTAGAAAATAATTTTTCTCCGGATCTTTTCTTGCTTGGTGGTCATGGCAGTCAAAGTGGATACATAGCTCTAAGCGATAAAAAATTATTCCTAGAAGTAATTATTGGTTCAGACGGATTAAAATTAGTTCCTGGAGAAAACGCTGATAAGTTTCTTCTAAATTTCGACGATAGAACTGGAGAATATTTCAGTTTACTCCCCCCATCATCAACATTTTTTCTTTTTTCATGTTATGGTGGAAAATCTTTTATGGAATTTATTAATGAATATTCTCCCAGAACAAGATTCATTGGAGGCAGTAAACCATTTAGTGTAACAGATGTCTATATAGACAGATTATACCCTTTTGATGCGAGAATTGTAAATCCAACAGAAGAATTGACAGTAACGAATCAGCCATTTTTCGGAAGCAAATCTATAATCACATACAATGATCCTAAATATAATGAAAAGATTGACGATTTACTGAGGCCGGAATTTCCGAGATAAAACCGCAACATTTTTTAACATTCTTTTTTATCGCATTCTAAGTAAAATTTTATCTTTTTTTATATGACAAAAATTTATGAATCTACTCAGTACAACTCTGAAGAAATAATCAAGATCCTCCACCCATTAGTAAAAGAATGGTTTTTCAAAAAATTTGCGGACTTCTCTCTTACTCAGAAGTATGGAGTCATCCCAATATGGGAAAGAAAAAACATCCTTATTTCAGCTCCTACCGGCGGAACAAAGACTCTCACCGCTTTTTTATCTATTTTGAATTATTTAGTCATACTCGCAGAAAGAAACGAACTCGAAAATAAGATCTACGCAGTGTATACTTCACCCCTTAAAGCCCTTTCAAATGATATTGCAAAAAATCTTATAGAACCCCTCGAAGAAATCCAAGCTCTTGCAAAAGAAAAAAACGTAAAACTTCAAGATATACGAGTTGCTCTACGAACAGGCGACACAACAACATACGAACGAGCGAAAATGGCAAAAAAAATCCCCCATATTTTAATAACAACTCCAGAATCTTTGGCAATTGTTTTGACAACAGAAAAATTTATAGATAACTTAAAAGCAGTCGAATTTTGCATCGTTGATGAGATCCATGCTCTTGAAAATAAACGAGGCACTTTTTTAAGTTTAACAATTGAACGACTCAATGAAGTCTCTAAAATTTGGCCAGTCAAGATCGGTCTTTCAGCAACAATAGAACCACTTGAGGAAATTGCGAAATACCTCGTCGGAAATGGAAATAAAGAAAATCCTCGTGATGTCTTAATAGCAAAAGTTCCGCTAAGCAAAAAAATTGATATTAAAGTTCTTTCTCCAGTCGCAGATCTGATAAATGATACAAATTCTCAATCTGAAATGTATAAATTAATTGACAAATTGATTAAAGAGCATAAAACGACTTTAATATTTACAAATACCCGTTCGGCAACTGAAAGAGTAGTTAATTATCTCAAGGAAAAATTTCCGACAGAATATGGCGACGACAATATTGCCGCACATCATTCATCGTTGAGTAAGACACATAGATTTGATATTGAAGCGCGTTTACGCGACGGCAAATTAAAAGTCGTTGTATGTTCAACATCTCTTGAACTTGGGATTGACATTGGTTATATTGATTTAGTTTTGATGTTAGGCTCTCCAAAATCGTCGGCAAGAGCACTGCAAAGGTTGGGACGAGCTGGACATAAACTTCATGATGTCGCCAAAGGAAGATTTATTGTTCTAGACAGAGATGATCTTGTTGAATGCTGCGTCATCCAAAAAGAGATGATTGAAGGAAAAATAAACAAAATAAGATTTCCAAAAAATTCTCTCGATGTATTGAGCCAGCATATTTACGGTATGGCTATTTACAAAATTTGGGATATCGAAGAGCTTTTCAAAGTGATAAAGAAATGTTATTGTTATTCAGAATTATCACGAAACGATTTCTTCGACGTCATTTCTTATCTATCTGGAGAATATGATTTAGAAAAAAATTATGTTTATGGAAAAATTTGGTTTGATACTGAGACTCGTCAAGTTGGAAAAAAAGGGAAACTCGCACGTGTTTTATATATGACAAATATTGGAACAATTCCGGATGAATCTTATATCACAGTAAAACTAGCCCCATCAGGAGAACAAGTTGGATTTATAGACGAAGGATTTCTTGAAAGAATGCGAAAAAACGACGTTTTTGTTTTAGGAGGGAGAAAATATGTCTATCAATATACAAAAGGAATGAATCTTTATGTTAAATCAACCATCGAAAGGTATCCAACTATTCCCTCGTGGTTCAGCGAAATGTTGCCTTTAAGTTTTGACTCAGCTACAGAGATAAATAGATTTAGATATTTAATGGCTGAAAGACTTGAAAGCTCTCCGCGTCGTAGTAAATCAGAAATAATAAAATTCATAGAAGAACATCTTCATTCATCCGAAGAATCTGCTTCAACTTCGGAAGCCATATACAATTATTTTTTAGAGCAACATAATTTTTTAGGAATTCCCCATAAGAACAAAATGATTGTTGAAAGATATTACGATCCTAAAACAAAAAAGAATTACGCTTTATTTCATTCCATGTACGGTCGAAGAGTAAATGATGTTCTCTCAAGAGCATTTGGATATTTGCTTGGAAAATCTGCGGGTAAGCGAGATGTAGAGTTAGGCATGAACGATAACGGATTTTATATTGCTGGAGAAAAACTTCAAATTGAAAAAGTTATTAATTTCCTTACTCCAAAGAATCTTGAAGAAGTACTTAAAGAAGCAATTGAACGAACTGATATTTTATCCAGACGATTCCGACATTGTGCTGGTCGTTCTCTCATGATTTTGCGTTCATATAAAGGACACCAAAAATCTGTCGGTAAACAGCAGATGAATTCACATTTCTTGATGTCTGCTGTAAAAAAAATAACTGGAGAATTTCCAATACTTAGAGAAGCCCGTCGAGAAATTTTAGAAGATTTAATGGATATTGAAAATGCAAAGATAGTTGTTAAATGGATTAATGAAGGAAGAATCAAAGTTCAAATAAAAGACGTTGCCATTCCATCTCCATTCGCCCTCAATTTATTCATTCAAGGCCATACTGATCTCATCAAGCTCGAAGACAAACAGAATTTCCTCAAGAGGATGCATAAATTGCATATTAAAGGAATTGAGGAAGAATAAGATTATATTTTTAATTCAGATAGAATTTTCCTACCCTTTGATGTTATTTTATACGGTCTATAATTTGAAGAATTTGGCTTTAAACATTTAACGTATCCTTTTGATTCTAAACGTATAAATATTCTACTTATAGTCTCTCTATATTTTTTCAATTTTTGAGAGAGTGTTTTAGCCATCCATTCTTTTTCATTGAGCTCTTTCAGAATGGTGATAGCTAATGTATTCCTTGCAAAAAAGATTTCCTCTTCAATATCCATAAAATAAAGCGTAACAACTCAAATTTAAGCTGGTGTGATTCTGTGCGTAACTTATTGCGTAACCTTTAAAATATGGCTAATCATTTGTTTATTAAGATGTCATCCCTAATTGAAGAATTACCTAAAATAATAGAACGTGGCAAAAAAGAAGCTCAAAAAATCTTAGACGGACTTTCTAAATCAAATAAAATAACTTTACAAACTAATGAATTTGTTCTTCCAACAAAAGCTCAAGGGGGACTGACTAAATTTACTGGACAAACAATCAAAGAAATTGGTAAGATCGAGTGGCTAAACAGAATGGTTTACGGAGATAATCTTCTTACAATGCAAGCTCTTCTTGCTGGAGATAATTCCTCTGGACTTTCTTCCATGCGTGGAAAAATTGATTTGATTTATATTGATCCTCCATTTGATAGCAAAGCCGATTATAGAACAAAAATTCACCTTCCTGGAACGGATATTGAATCTAAACCCACAGTTATAGAACAGTTTGCTTATTCAGATACTTGGAAAAATGGAACTGCTTCTTATTTAGAGATGATGATTCCGAGACTTATTTTGATGCGAGAGTTATTGAGCGAACAAGGTTCAATTTACGTACATATTGATTGGCATGTCGGACATTATGTTAAAGTCATTATGGATGAAATTTTTGGGAAAGAGAATTTTAAAAATCACATTACCTGGTTAAGAAGTTCAAGTGGAAAGACAATATCTAAGAATTTTCCCAATGATACAGATTTTATCTTATTTTATTCCAAATCTGATGATTACATATTTAATCCAACTTATATGCCCCTTTCTGAAACAACAATTGCAATGTACAATAAAGATGATGGTGATGGCAGAGGAAAATATAGACTGTTTCCTTTACAAAAGACTGGAGGTCCTGGTCCAGAGACTACCTACGACTACAAAGATAATAATGGAAAAATTTGGAAATGTCCTCCTAAAGGGTGGAGAATGAAACAGGAGAAACTTAAAGCCTTAGAAGACGACGGGAGACTTTATATCCAAGGCAAGAGTATAGGTGAAAAAGCTTATTGGAATGAAAGGGATAATGAAGGAAGATTATCTAACAATCTTTGGAATGATATTGCTAACCTACAAGGAGCCAATGCGGAGATATTAGGATTTAATACTCAAAAACCAGAAAAACTAATTGACAGAATTATAGAATCTTCCTGCCCGGAAAATGGAATCGTCGCAGATTTCTTCGCTGGTTCAGGCACAACAGGAGCAGTTGCAGAAAAACTTGGAAGAAAATGGATTATGTCTGATTTAGGAAAACCTGCATGCATGATCATGAGAAAAAGACTAATTGACCAAAATGCAAAACCTTTCCTATATCATTCTATTGGAGATTATCAAAAAGAGCAATTTGAACAATCACAATTTAGGACAATTGGAGATTTGGCTCATGTGGTGATAAACCTTTATGGCGCTTTGCCTTTCCCAATGCAAGAAGGAGTTCCAAATAATTTAGGTTATATTAAAAATGGAAAAACTCTCGTCATAGTTGATTCTCCATCAAAGTTAACAGGATATAATACCTTAAAAAAAGCTCAAGAATTAAGGAGTTCATTTATGGGAGGTTGGGATAAAGTTGTTGTTCTCGGTTGGAATTTCGTAACAGATATAGGAAGAGTAATTGAAAGTTTGAGAGATGATAAATTAGAAGTCTTAGTCATTCCTCCAGATTTATTAGATAAATTAAAAACAAAAGCAAGTTATGAACAGTTAATCAAATCTGGTAAGATTAGATTTTCTTCTTTACAATATTTAACAATTAAATCTATAATTAAGAAAGAATATAATAAAGAACAAGACGAGATTTTTATAGAATTAGATAATTATGTCTTGCTTTCTCCAGATGCTCTGCCTTTAGATAAAGAAAATAAAGAGAAACTTGAAAAAGTCATCAAAGATGATCCTTTAAGTTTAATTGAATATTGGAGTATTGATCCAGAATACGATGGGGAAGTATTTAGAAGTAAATGGCAGGATAACAGACAAAACAGAGAAAATGATGAAGATAAATTTAGAGTAGTAAGAAAAACTAAACTTATTTTACCCAAAATTAAAGGAAAGAGGAAAATTTGTGTTAAAGCTGTAGATGTTTTTGGATTTGAGAGTGTGGTTGTTGGAGAGGTGAAATAATGATATTTGAAATTAGTAATATTTTAGATATTTCGATTATCATAACTTTAGTGGGTATTGCAATTACATATTTTGGAAGAATTATAATCAAAGCGAGAAAAGATTTATGCTCAGATATAACTGCTGAAATTTTAGAAGGAATTATTTTCTTGATTTATTATTTTATTTTTCCAACTTTAATCATTTACTTATTAATTTATTATTTCCCATTAAAAATAAATTTTTATCCAGCGTTATTTATAATAATTGAAGGAATTTTTATTTATTTTCTCACCCTTCAAACTAATTTTGAAGAAATTAATTTTAATTATAAAAAAGTTAATTTTCTTATAGTAACTCTATCTTTATTTTTTAATTATACACTATTTATCAATGATGAAAATATTGTTTTTTTAATAATCTCTATAATTTTTACCTTTTTGATAATAACTCTCTCGGCTGCTATTTATAGTAAAGGGGAAGGTCAGATTTCTAAAGATATTCAAGGAAGTAATAAGATAATTATTTTATCCAATAAAGAAGTATTAATTGGAAAGATAATAAAATTAGGAAATGATTTTATCAGTTTTTTTGACTCTAAAAAAAAGAAGCATATTATAATAAATAAAAGTCATATTTTAAAATTAGAACATAAATAAAAATGGTAAATACAAAATCTCTAGGAACAAGAAATATACCTCTTAAATTAGCAGAGACTATAACAAAGATGGCAAATAAAGAATGGGAAGAGCGAACATTTTTAGAAAAAGTTTCTCCTATTACTAAAGATTTATTGAGATTCTGGGATCCGTATGGCAGTTTTGGAGATTTAAGAAATTTTAATTTTCACGAGGGGCAATGGCAGGCAATTCTAAATACGATTTATATGCATGAAATTTTGAAAGTTAAAAGTGTTCATGATATGTATATGTCTATTCGTCCAGAATTATTACAAGAAATGGATTTACTCGATTTGAAGAAAGATAAATATTCTCATCAAAAATATTGTATTAAAATGGCAACAGGAACTGGCAAGACTTGGATTTTATCAGCGATATTAATTTGGCAATACTTAAATGCAAAACATGAAGAAGAATCAACTGGAAGATTTTCGAAAAATTTCTTACTTGTTGCACCAGGAATAATTGTTTATGAAAGATTGCTTGATGCTTATCTCGGCAAAAGAAAAGAAAATGGGCATAGAGAATTTGATACATCTGATTTTAAAAGATTCGAGGGATTATTCCTTCCACCAGCATATAAAGAAGAGATATTCGGATTTATCCAAAGTTCTGTTGCTCAAAAAGATGAGATTGGTAAGAAAATAACTGGTGAAGGTTTAATTGCTATTACTAACTGGCATTTATTAGCAACTGAAACAGTTGATGAAGATACTGAAACAGCATTAGATAGTCCTGAAAAAACAATAAAAAAACTTCTACCAATTACTCCTGGAACATCATCGGGACATTCTTTAGAAGAATTAGATAACAATTATTTCAAGGGGAAGGAATTAGAATATCTTGCTAATTTAAGTGATCTAGTTGTATTCAACGATGAAGCACATCATCTTGGAGAATGGAAAACTACTGAAGAAGTCTTAGATAAAAAATGGCAAGAAGCATTAGATAACATTTCAGAAAATAAGAAGGGTAAATTTATACAAGTTGACTTTTCAGCTACACCTTATACTGTAACGGGAAGCGGACAAAAAAGATCACTGCATTATTTTCCGCATATTATTATCAATTTTGAACTTGTCCAAGCAATTAAATTAGGTCTTGTTAAAACGGTAGCAATTGATAAAAGAAAAGAAATTGCCGCGCTTCCACTAGAATTTAAAGCAGAAAGAGAAGGAGGGGAAATTAAAGACATTTCCGAAGGTCAAAGAGTAATGCTTAGGGCGGGAATTACAAAATTAAGAATTTTAGAAGAAGGTTTCACAAAATTAGATAAAACAAAATACCCTAAAATGCTTGTAATTTGTGAAGATACTTTTGTCGTTCCCCATGTTGTTAAATTCTTAAGACAAGAAGGTTATTCAGAAGAAGAGATTATGGAAGTTCATTCTAATAGAAAAGGGGATATTGGAGAAGAAGAATGGAAAAAAGTTAAACAAAGATTATTTGATATGGACCATCATGCAAAACCAAAAATTATAGTTTCTGTTTTGATGTTAAGAGAAGGATTTGATGTAAACAATATTTGTGTTATAGTGCCTCTCCGTTCAAGTTCTTCTTATATTCTGCTCGAACAAACAATAGGCAGGGGATTGAGAATAATGTGGCGTGAACCAGAATATGAAGATAGCAAAAAAGAAAATCGTGAGAAATTGCTGATTAAGAAAGAAGAACCAGATAACTATATGGATATATTAAGCATAATTGAACATCCAGCGTTTATCGAATTTTATGATAGAGTTTTAGAAGGTGCAATTGGAAAGGTTAAAGAGTTGCCAAAAAAAGATAGAGTTGTTGGAGATATTGTAAGTATAGGATTGAAGAGTAACTATAAAGATTATGATCTCTTCTGGCCATTAATCATACACGATAAAGAAGAAGAATTAACTCCAACAGAATTATCAATGAAAGACTTGGAAAAATTTCCTATTTCTCTTGAAGAATTAAAACCTTTGATTAGTCAAAGAGGTGATGTTTTCAAAAGCGAAGAATTAACAGTTAAAACCAAATTTGGAGAATATAATGTTACCGCAGATATCTTTACTGCGAAAAGTTATAACTCATTTATTCAAAAAATAGTTAATGCGGTTTCAGAAGTCCCGGTTAAAATTAACAAAAAGACGATTAAGTCATTTCCTTTAATGCAAATTAATTCATTCATGATTGCTCGACTAACTGATGGATATATTAGACAAAAATTATTTGGACAAGATTTTGATCCTCTAAAGGATAATAATTGGAGAGTTTTATTATTAACGGAAGCAAGAATTATTCAGCACATTGTTAAAAATGTCGCAAAAACAATTTATGATTTGCAAAATAGTTTAAAGATAAATGAAGCAAAGATTGTCAAGAGATATTTTTCAGAAATAACTGAAATGAGAATAAGAGAAACCTATGCTATAGATGTCGCGAAAACTATTTATTCAAAAATAGCATTCCCTACAAACAAAGGAGGATTTGAAAAAGCATTTATAGAATTTATTGATGCTGATTCTAAGGTTAAATCTTTTATTAAAATAAATGAGCATATTCATAATTTTTCAAATATAATCTATATAAGGGATGATGGACTTTTAGCAAATTATTATCCCGATTTTATGGTTAAAATAGGTAATAAAATATATCTTGTTGAAACAAAGGCTGAAAGAGATCTAAATAATCAGAATGTTAAATCAAAGAGATTAGCAACTATTGATTGGACTGATAAAATTAATGAACTAAAACCGGATGATAGAATGAATTGCATTTGGAGTTATGTTTTACTCGGAGAAAACACTTTTTATAGTATGAGTAAAAAGAGCGCATCAACAGGGGAAATATTAGAATATGCAAAATTGACTAAGGCAAAGGTTAAAGGAAAACTCTTTGATACTGACATATATGGAAGAAAAGAATATTAATCCAAAACTTCTAAAAACCCAATCTCTTATTCTAAATCATGCAAAAACCTCTCTTCATCTCAAAAACTCTTTTCTTTCCAGCCGAGGGCATTTTAGTAATCGGCGATCTCCACATCGGCTACGAACACATGCTCCATAAATCTGGAATTCAAATTTCATTGCATCTAACAAATCAGATAATTAATGACTTAAAACCAATTTTAGATCATGTCAAAGCCGTACACAAAATAAATAAAATCGTTTTCATAGGAGATCTTAAACATTTTTTCAATTTCGAGTATGAGGAAAAAAAGGAATTTTTTAAACTATTAAATTTTATAGAACACTATGTCCAGAATCCAAAAGAGGACATCGTTCTAATAAAAGGGAATCATGACACTTCAGATTTCACAGGAAAAGTCATGAAAAACGTTTTTATCCACAAAGAAATTGCATTCACTCACGGCCATGAATGGTTCAAAGAATTAGAAAATCCAAAAATTAAATACATTGTCATGGGACACATCCACCCTTCAATAAAACTTTCAGACAAAGCAAAGTCAGAAAAATTCAAATGTTTTTTAGTCGGAAAATTTAAGGATAAAGAAGTTATAGTTCTTCCAAGTTTTTTCAATGTGATTGAAGGAACAGATGTAAATGATTATTTTGAAGATTACGATGATCATTTTTCAATAATTCCTAAAAAAGATTTATTAAAATTTAATATTTATGCAGTCAACGAAGAAGACGACAGATTTGAAGTTTATGATTTTGGAAAAATCAAAGATCTTTAGAAATTGTTTAGCCAAATTCTCCATTAATATAATCTTTTGTTAGTTTATTTTTTGGTTTTACAAATAAACTTTTTGTTTCCGAATATTCAATAACTTTGCCATCAAGCATGTAAATTGTTTTATCTGATATTCTCCTAGCCTGATGCATATTATGTGTTACAATAATTATAGTCATTTCATCTTTAAGTTTAATAAGCAATTTTTCAATTTTTGCCGTCGCAATTGGATCAAGTGCGCTGCAAGGTTCATCAAGTAAAATTACATCCGGATTTATTGCAAGCGCTCGCGTAATACAAAGTCTTTGTTGTTGACCTCCAGATAAACTAAATGCAGAAGAATCAAGTCTATCTTTAACTTCATCCCAAAGATCCGCCCGCTTTAAACTTTCCTCAACAATTTTTTTTAAAATTTCTTTATCTTTTATTCCAGCTGCTCGAAGTCCATATGAAACATTCTCAAAAATAGACATTGGAAATGGATTAGGTTTTTGAAACACCATCCCAATTTGTTTTCTTAAAATAGAAACGTCTTCGTAATCTTTATGTATATCTTTATTATTATAAATTAAATTACCTTCAATTTTAGAAGAAGAGATTAAATCATTCATCCGGTTCATACATCTAAGTAGTGTTGACTTGCCGCAACCACTTGGTCCTATTAAAGCAGTAATTTTTTTATTTTCAATCAACAAATTTATATCATCTAAAACTTGTTTTTTTCCATACCAAAATTTCAAATTTTTAATAATAATCTTTACCATTCTTTTTTCTTCCTAAGTTTATATCTAATAATAAAAATTCCTAAATTCATAATAAATGTTAAACTTATTAAAACTAACGCAGTACCAAGAGCATATGCTTTCGCATCCGGACTTGAATGCTGAGTAGCTAAAATAAAAAGATGATAAGGTAGAGCCATAAATTTATCCGTCGGAGAAGTAGGTAAATAACTTATATAAAAAGTTGCTCCAACCATTATTATGGGCGCAGTCTCTCCAACCGCTCTAGATATTCCAAGAATTGATCCTGTCAACATACCGCCTAGTGAACTTGGAACAACCACTTTTTTAATCGTCTGCCATTTTGTAGCACCCAGTGCTATCGACGCTTCTCTAAATGAATTTGGAACAGATTTTATTGACTCTTCACTTGAAGTTATAATCCATGGTAGTGTCATACAGCCAAGTGTCAGAGATGCTGCAATTAAAGAAGTCCCAAGATTAAGAAGAAAAACAAAAAACGCTAAGCCAAATAATCCGTAAACTACCGACGGAACTCCAGCTAAATTTCTTATTGAAATTTTAACCATATTCGTAAAATAATTTTCTTTTGCATATTCTGATATATAAATCGCGGTACAAATTCCTATAGGAATACTTATAATTGAAATCCCAATTCCTAAAAGAATAGAACCAAATATTGCAGGAAAAATTCCTCCTTGTGTAATGTCTTGATGATTCCACATTGTCGTTAAGAATCTAAAATTTATAACTTTGTAGCCGTTTATAATCACATAAAGTAAAATAAACCCTAAAATAAAAATTGTAAATAGCATACAAATTCTAAAAATATTAAAATAAAATTTTTCTTTTGTCTTTTCTTTTACCATTTGTATTTTTTTGTTTGTTTGTTTATTATAATTTCAGAGATCACATTAACACAAAAAGTTATGACAAATAAAATTAAACCTAAAAGAAATAACGCCTCATAATGTAAACTACCGCTAACAACTTCTTTTATTTCAATAGCTATATTTGCAGTTATCGGTCTTACCGGATCTAAAATCGACGTCGGCATCCCTCTTGAATTTCCTGCTACCATTAGAACCGCCATTGTTTCACCAACCGCTCTTCCTAGTCCAAGCATTATAGCTCCTCCAATTCCAGAGAGTGCAGCAGGAATCAAAGTCATTTTAATCGTCTGCCATTTTGTTGCCCCAAGAGCTAAAGAAGCCTCATTAAATTCTTTCGGAAGTGAAATTAGAACGTCCTCTGATACGCTTATTATAGTAGGTAAAATCATTATCCCGACGATAAATGAGGCGATAAGCCCATTTAGTCCGTTAGACAATCCGAATAATCCTGCTATCAAAGGTGATAAAAAGAAAATTCCAATGAGCCCCAAAACAACACTCGGAATACCTGCAATCATTTCTATTGTAGGTTTAAGAAATTCTCTTGTTTTTGGAGAAGCAATCTCAGCTAAATAAATTGAAGATGCGATACCTAAGGGAATTGCAAAAATTAAAGCTCCAAGTGTTACAATTAAAGTTCCAACAAGAAGAGATAATATTCCCCATGAAGGTTCTCCATATGCTGTCGGATTCCAATCAGTTCCGAAAAATATTTCTTTAAACGAAATCTCATTAAATGTTTTTATTCCAGTAAAAAATAAAAACAAAAATATTCCAAGTAAAATGAGTATTGTCGTAACACTCACGATCAAAAATATATTAATAATTATTTTTTCTTTATTAATTTTTAATCCCTTAACCAAGAACATCATTATTTTTTTGTTTATCACTATTCGCTATTTTGACAAATCCTGAATCTTCAACTATTTTTTGACCCTGCTCACTTAATTCAAATTGAATGAAATCATAAAGCTCTGTTCCTTTTACGGGTTTCATTTTTGTATATTGGAACAATCCCCTAGATATCGGATAATCATTTATCTTTGATTCATCAAGAGGAGAAAAATAATCTTTACCATCATAAGAAACATCAACCGCCTTAATTTTGTTATTTTCATTTTTTAAACCCTCTTTAAGATATCCAATTCCAATATATCCCATACCACCCTTATCTTGTTTAACAGCTTCAAATATTGCTTGATTACCCTCCAAATTTCTCATATTTTCAGAATATTCTCCCTTCACAACATGTTCAAGGAAAAAGGTATATGTTCCAGAGGTGCTTTGTCTTCCATATAAAGTAATTTTTTGATCTTTACCGCCAACTTCATTCCAATTTTTTATCTCGCCTTTATATATTTTAGACAACTCTTCTATTGTCAAACGGTCAACTTTATTATCTTTATTAACAATAACTGAAAGCATATCTCTTGCAATAATAACCTCTTTAACATCAAGACTCTTTTCCCTGGCTAAATCAAGTTCCTTTTGCTCGATACTTCTTGATGAATCCGCCAAATCGATTTCTCCATTTAATAATGCTGCAATTCCAGTTCCACTACCTCCTCCTGTTACAGAGATTTTTGTATCAGGATTATTTTTAGAAAAATCTTCAGCCAAATTTGAAACAAGTTGAACTATTGTATCCGAACCCTTAATTTCAATTTTATTATTTTGATCAGAAACTTTTAGATCTTTATTTTCAGAGATTATATTTCCTGTAACATCACCTTTACTATTGTTAAACCCCATCCAAATGAATCCAATAAACAAAATGATAAATATTCCTCCAATAAATTTTGTTGAGTTTTTCATCGTCTTTAAAATAAAAACTCAAAGTTAGTTTATATAGTTAATCTATATAAAACTATATAATTACAAAATATTTATATAGTTTAATATTCCTATAAACTTCATGCATAAAAGAAAAATTCAGCTTATCGCAAATTCTACCTATTCAATTTCTCTTCCAAAAGAATGGATCATAAAAAACTCATTGAAGAAAAGCGATACGATAATGATTTCTGAAAAAAATGATTCGACTCTTATTCTATCACCTTCAATTATAGAAAATCAAAAACTAAATGAGATTACTCTTCATATCGAAGACTTTCCAAATAGCATAAACAGAGTTTTGTATGTGTGTTTTTATTTAGGGATTCAAACTATCACTCTTAAATCTAAAAAAGAATTTAGTACTGATCAAAAAACAAAAATTCGTAAATCTATCTCTCAGATGAGCGGATCTGAAATCACCTATGAAGACAAGTCAAAGATGATTATTTCAGTTTTTTTAGATCATAACCGTCTTGATTTGAAACAAATAATTTTTAGAACAGGATTACTTATCGAATCGATGATAGAAACAATTATAGAAAAACTGAATATAAAAGAAATAAATTTGAATGAAGTAGAAATTGATAGGCTTTATCATCTATCAACCAAAATTATTTCTTTATCTCTTATTAATATAAACGTCTTAAATACTTCAAAAATAAAAAATGTTTCAATGATTCCTTCTTATTTTCTAATCTGTAAAAAACTGGAAAATATAGGAGACAATTTAAGTCATTTAGCAAATCATATGAATCAAAATAAAATTAATTCTTCTTCATTTAAAGAAATATTAGAATTAATAAAAAGTGAAATATCAAGAAGTATCAAACATATAAATGCTGATTTTCCCAAGATGTTTGAAAAAATCAGCGATGATTCTAGATACGAAAGTAAAAATTATATCTACCAAATTAAAGATAAAATTTTATCAGATTATTTAAAAGACACATTAAGATTTGTAAAAGATATCGAAGATGAAATTGTTCAATTATCTTTCACTAAACAATTATTAGAAAAAGGAAATTTATAATTATTTATTTTTCACTTCTTTCTTTCTCACCTCAGGAACAATTGCATATGCTCCTCTAAAGAAATGTTGAAGTGGTTTTGTCATAAATAAATTAATTTCTCCAAATAAATTTTCAGATTTTTCAATCGTACGAACTTCTTTTATTTTTCTTAACATGGTTAAAGAGACAATTGCTCTTCCTATTCCCGAAATCAAGAAAATAAATAAAAATACATTCATGAATGATAAATGTACATATTGCGCTACTAATCCTCCGGCCATCGCACCAATAAATATGCTTATTCCATTTATCATGTTATAATATGAAACACAGAGTCCTCGTCGTTGTGGCGTCACCGAATCATAAATGAAATTACTTGCACCCAAATTAAATGCCGCCCACCCTATTCCTGAAGCCAATTGTGCCGTTAATATCAAGTAAATAGGATTTCCAGAAAATAACCAAAATATGGGAATGATAGGTACGATCAAACTTCCTATGACAAGAAGAGTTCTATTTCCATATCTATCTCCAATTTCCCCCCAAAAAGGAATACTAAGAATTGTAAAAAGACTACCGGCCAAATTTACAAGAGTAAACCATAAGTAACTATAATGCAATTCCTCAAGCATATAAACTGTAAAAAACGGTCCAGAGAAATGAACGAATATATTCATCATTCCAACAAAAATTACGAACTTACCATAATTATTTCCTGGAGCTTTTTTAATAAATTGTCTAAAACTAAAATAGTGTTCTTTTTTCATCTCAAGTTTTGGATAATAATGTTTTGTAAAGATGAATCCTGAAAGAAATCTTCCAAGGCAAGAGATTGCAAATAAAATTACAAAACCTATGATAACAAGTCCAAGTTCTTTCATATAATCTAAAAAGAAAGAAGCGATCAAAGCGGCAATCATCGCAACAGATCCATTGATCCTGTTCCTCTTAGAAAAATATTTTCCTCTTCCTTTTTCAGGAGCAAGATCGCCGAGTAATGAAAACCAAGGCGGTCCAGCTAAAGATCCGAACACGGAATAAATTGTATAAAAAAGGATGAGTAAAGTTACCGCATAAAAAGAATTCAATGCCCCTTTAAGATATAAAAGTCCCAAAGATAAAACCACAAGCCACATCGCCGCTTGCAAAAAAACAAAAGTTACTATCAATTTTTTTCTAGAATACTTGAACATTAGTTTACTTCCCAAGATCTGACTTGAAGCTCCGATAAAACCGACAAAACTAGATAAAAATCCGACTTGAGCATTATTTGCATTCAATGCGAGAGCATAAGGGACTAGATATTGTTCACCCGCACCATTTGAAACCGAAGCAAAACTTCCTTCTACAATAGAATAATTCAAAGATTTCTTTTTCAGTCTTTCATGCTCATCAGGAGAGATTTCTTTTTCAAGGTCCGCAGAATCGTTTTTATCAATCATCTTTTCTAGATTATGATATCAATATTAAGTTTAAAATCTTATGCAATAATAGCACCAAATATTTAAATTACTGCTTTCCGTATATTCACATGGGAATACTATCTAAACTCAAAGATTTGTTTACAAAAAATCAAACTCCTGATTCAAAGGATAATTTGATTAGTGCCGACTCTGAATCACTTAAAAAAGACATTTATGATATTAATGAAAAATTAAAAATAGATTATATATTACTTAACAAAAACTTGCAAAAAATACTAAATAATCTCAAAGATGATGCAGAAGTATTGAAAAAAGTTAATTTAGAAGAAAAAAAAGTTGAGTCAAGAATTAGAGATGCTAATGAAACCGCCAGAAAAGATTATCTTTTTTCTTTGGAAAAACTCATAGAAAATTTAAGGCAAGAAAAAGAGGGAGATGAAATGTTTACATTCACTTCATCTGAATTAAATAAATTCCATAATCAAACAAAAAAAAGTTACCAATATGCTTCTCTTATCATAGGAGAAGAAATGAAGAAAATAAAAGACAGGATTAAAGAAATTGAAAAACTCGAAGCGGATTTTATAGAAAAAAATAGGTCGAATTTAATTAAAAAACAAAATTTAACCCAATTGATTGTAAAATATAATGAAAAAGAAAAACTCGCCTCGAAATATAATGAAATTAAAAATCAAATTTCGGAGTTTGAATTATCTTGCGACAATATAAAAAAACAAATTATGTCTTTACAAAAAAATCTAGATGAAAAGAAATCTTCTACAGGATACAAAAAAAGATTAGAGACTCAAAAAGAACTGCAGGATAAAAAAGATTCACTAAGGTCATTGGAGCTAACAATAAGTGTTTTCTTTGACAAGAAATTATTGGAGAGATACCTTCAAATTGAATCTAATAAAGAAATTATATCTTTAGTTCAAGAATACCTTTTAAATCCAGCTCTAGCGCTCCAAAATGATTCCAACTTAATTATAATTGAAATTTTTCAGAATATAAGTGAAAAACTTAAAGACGGATCATTTAATTTCAAAGATTTAGATAAAGCAATAGATAAAGCTAAAATTAACCGGCAGATGGTTTTAGATTATCATCACAGATTAAAAAAATATAAATCTGAGATAAAAATATTTGAAGATGAATTATCAAAAAACGATGGACTGGAATATGAAATAAATGAAATAAATGATAAAGAAGAATCAATAAAAAAAATTAATACTGAAATCTCATCTCTTAGAAAAAAAGCAAATAAATTAGATCTAGAAGTTAAAGATAAAGATGAAGATATTGCATCTATGCAAAAAAATTAATGTGATCTTCCTCTTCGAGGTGCAGTCATTTTAAAATAAGAATTTATGTCCCCATAAGGGATAAAATCCTTGTGATAAGGAGGTTCTACATATCCTTTTTTTGGATAATGTTTTATTGCACACCAATATTTTTCTGTTCTACCAGTTATAACCGAGCAATAATGCAAAAGTCAGTTAGCATATTCGCAATAAGCGCAATTTATCTTATCATACCAAGGAGGATAATCAAGTTTGTGTCTATTAAAAACTATATATGATGATCTTTTAACATAAGGTATTCCATAAAGTGGAAAACAAATTCTGTGATAAATTTCAAGACATATATCAATAAATATAAACGCTGGCAGAACTCCTCATATTAACGGGATGGATATTATGTGCCTGAGCGTCTTCCTCTCTTTTTTATACTCCATAAACCAAACAAAGAAAAATGATTTAAAAATATATTGTTAAAATTATTAAATGAAATTTTTAATCAACAAGAATGATCCCTCTTTTTTGAAATGCTGATTGAATAGTTTGTTCTAAAGATTCTGGTTTTAGATATAAATCTCTTTTGGGAAAAAAACTATCCGCTCCAATTTGATCCCAAATTTCTTTGTAACGAGAACTACTTGACATTCCAATGATAACTATTCTAGTATCATCCTGTTTAATATTTTTATAAGCATCTACACCATCCATTATTGGCATCTCTGTATCAAGGAAAACTAAGTTTGGTTTATACTCTTCAATCTTTCCTACAGCTTGGACACCATTATAAGACCTTTCAAATTGACTATAACCAAATTCTTCTAATCCGAATAAAATCCCGTTTAAAATACTAAGATCATCATCCACCACTAAAATCCTTACATCATCTTTCTTCATTTCTTCCATAATCGTCAGAAGAGAATTAGTTTAAATATATTATTGGAACTGAACATTTATTTTATATGGGCACGGAGGGAATCGAACCCCCGCATGCTGCTCTGGAGGCAGCCAGTCTACCATTAGCCTACGCACCCAACTCATGCTAATGGGTACCATGACGAAATTCCACTAAGGAATTTTGTCGGTCTGAATGAATTCAGGCCTAGCCTACGCACCCATACTGGATATCACAAAAAAGTATTTATATAGTTTTTTAGGTAGTTAAAGTATAATAAAATGGCTTTAACTGATTTAATTGGGATGTTAGTGGAAGATTTCTCTATTCAAGAAGATCAATTGTCCCTTGATCGAAATAGATACAATCGGGATTTGGGAACGATAAAAATATCAAAGCAATTACCCCAAGAAGAAGTCAATTCTTCTTTATCCAGATTTTATAATGCCCTTGGTTTTTCTTCACATCAACTAGATGGATTTTATTCTTATTCAAGGGATCGAGAATTTTTTCTATCTGAAGTTAAAATAAACGGGCAGGAAACTACAATCTCAATCGCAAGAAATCATTTATTTGACCTTACTTTATAATTCCGGCTTCATCCCAAGTTTCTCTTTCAGAGAAACTTGATTAAGTCTTAATCAAATATTGTCTGCCTCAAACTAATTTACATTTAATTTTT
>PFCY01000062.1 GCA_002763085.1 Candidatus Pacearchaeota archaeon CG10_big_fil_rev_8_21_14_0_10_32_14
ATTTGGACATTTTTTTATCATTTATCTCACCCCCTTTCGTTGATAACTAGTGAGAGGATTATATAAATGTGACGTTTATTTTACAATATCTTGTGGTGTGAAGCTTACAAATTATTTTGTAATTATCCTATCAACAAACTTAATTTCAATATTTGAATAGATTAAATTTCCCTCTTTATCAATAAAAAACTTGTCTTTAGACTTTAAGTTTACGATAGTATAAGCTTGCGCAATTTGTTTATCCGCCTCTCCACCACTCAAAACATTCCCATTATTATCTTTTCTAACAAGCTCCACACTCCCCCCATAATTTCCCAAATTTTCTCTATAACATTTCCCTTTTTCTAATTCCGATAATATCCTGCACTTTTCCCATGAATCACTTATATCTTTTATTGAATTGAGTCCAAGTTCGTCGACATCTATCGAAGATTCTATATTCGTCTTATAATCAATATTATCTACATTCTCATCGGCAATCTCTGCCTTCATATCAATATTTTCAATTATTGCCGTAATCTTATTTCCACTGAAACTCAATTTGATATTTTCTAGTTTCAGACTTCCAAGATTATAATTTCCGATTCTCTTCCCAAAATTTTCTTTGAATTTCTCATTAAACTTTTCATCTTCATTCCATACCTTATCAAAAACAAGAATCTTATCAGCATTTTTCTCACTAACTGTAAAACAAAAATCATCGCTCACGCATTCATAAAATGTTTCTATATAAGCGTCCTCTAAAGAATTAGTTAAATAAAATTTAGTGTTATCTTCTTGCAAATAAACATTATCTATCCTATTTGGATTGGATATAGTTGCAGAATATGCTTTATTCGCAGCACTAAAACTAAACAGAGCAATTCCAACAAGAACTAAAGCGAGTATCACAACTAACGTTACAGCAAAATCTCCTCGCCTATTTTTTAATTTAATCAACATGCTTGATCTCCACTATAAAATTTTACATATAAATTTTTATCATTGATTATAATTTTCGTATGTTTTATTAAACGGAGTCTATTTGCAATAGGAGTTTCGAGTCCTCCGGTTTCATCGTTATTGTTGACAACAACTATCGTATCAGGATTATTGATATACTCAGAAACTTGATTATTTCCCGAAAGACCACTAGAAAAAATTGCTTCATTATCTTTTGACGAAGAATATAAAATCCTGCATTTCCCAGGATATTTATATAAAACTTTCCCAATCTCTGGCATTATCTTTTTTCTATAATCATTAGCCTCGCTGTTCTTATCTTGACTTTTTAACAATCCCCATTGTTTCACTCCATCTTCAACTTTAATTTTCTCACCATCAATAGTTACTTCCTCAATTAAAAAAGAATTTAATGTTCGTAGAGAATTTGCCGAAGCTATCGCATCATATGTGATTTTATTCTCTTCCACTCCAAAGGATATTTTTTTCTTTCCAGCTATAAAACCCGTCGTTACAATATAAAAAAACATTAAACCGACAATGATTATAAATGCGACTGTCCAATTTAGTGTTTCTCCAATACTCCCCTTTTTGTTTATTTTTATTTTTCTCATTATACAACAGGAATTTTTCCTCCCCTTTGATTGGACGCGGTTTTAATCACAATATAACCTTCTAGCATTTCATCTTTTATTTTATATCTCACTATTTCTCTTCCAGTATAGCATTTAGCGAAGTTCTTTGCGTTAACTTCAGAATCAGTTATAACAACACAATCTTTTCCATGACCTTCATTTCCCCCCTTAAACTTTCCAAAACTTAATTCGTTTGCATCAATATCTGTTAAATACGTTTCAAAATAAAAATCTCCTTCCTTCACAATAACTTTTGGATTTAATTCACATTCTTTCATGATATCAAAACTTCCATTTAAATAATTCTCATTCAAATATCCATTTTCATTTAAACATAAAGCAAGTTTTTCATATAGCAAACTCACTTCGCCATCTATCACATCAACATTCGCAGTATAAAAAAGCCAAACTCCTATAACAATCCCTCCTCCAATGATAAGTAAAACAAAAAGTTCCCAAATAGAGATTAATTCTGTTCCCCGTCTATTTTTTAATTTTCTCATTTTATTTTTCATTGATTATTAAAGTTAATTTTTTTGTAGTCTCATCGATTCTGCTTTCAACATCATAATTTGTAAAAAAGTAATATCTATATCCACCATGACTTGATAATCTGACATCAACATACCCTTCATCAGAATTAACATGAACAATATTGCTTGCAAGCACTTCATTCTCCTTTGCAATTCCTATTCCTTTTGAAACATCATAAGTTATAGTCGTTCCCAGTCTCGCTTTATCGAGAAGTAATCCAATATCTTTTGCATAAGCCTGCTCATATACTAAAGCCCCCATCGCAGATTTGTAAACAAAAAATGAAATCAACCCAAAAAACACTATATAAACAATAGTTCGAATAATTGTCGGATAAAGCGTGTCACTTCCGTCTCCTTTTTTTTCGTTTAATAATTTTCTGTATTTCCTCTTTTTCATGATTAATTCAAGATAAAGAATGTTATAAATTTAACGAGATGAAGATTTTGAAGAATAAATGAAACAAGAAGTTTGAAAAAATATATTTTGTGTTGGACTAAATATTTACGAGCAATTTCGTTTAATTCAAATACAATCTGGATGAGATACTCCTCACCCTAAAGGACGGGGTATCCTTACGATTGTATTGTATTAAGTTTTATCACATATATTTCAGGATTATCAACATCTTTTATAAAAAAATATTATTAAAAAAATTTGGATTAATTTATTCGTTCGAACAAAATTCCAGTTCTCCGTGTCGCATAATTTGTGAGCATCAATCTGCGAAGCAGCAAAATATTAATCAGTTTTTCTTTCCCTCCTCCCTCCCCTCAACCTCGAATGTAGAGGCTCCTCCCGATTAAGTGGGCGAGATTGGAAGTTGGGGGGATGGGAGCGAGTAATCTCGTGATAAGGGTGTGAGTGGGGTTTGATGGGCGAGATTAGGAGTAGGATTACGAATTTACGAGTGATAACTAAATAAAAAACAGCTTTTCAGTCAGTTATCAGAGTAGTAAAAAATCAAGGCGCCCCTTCAAGATCAGTGCACTTTAATGCTTTCAGAGTATCAGCATCATATGGTACAACTGTTGGAGCCGCATATTCATAATCATCATTTGCTCCAGAATAAGTAAATACTGCAGTCCCAACCACAACGCCAGCAACAACAACAAATCCAACTCCAGTCAAAGTAACAGCTAATCCTGTCACAGAAGCAATCCATGCAAGTCCGTAACCAGCTCCCACTGTTGTTCCAACACCTGAAACAGTAGCCCAAGTAAAACTACTCGCAGTTCCCTTTGGAATTTGCTGAACAACTATTGCATAACTTCCTGAATTTAAATCAATAGAATTAGATTTCAAATCACTTATTTTAAAACGATCATCTCCTAAAATTTTCTCTCCAGTTTGATCAGAATATAATTTTAAGTCATCCAGTTTATCCACTTTGTAAATCTGTTTCAAATAAGAATCGCCTTTATTATCTTCTCTTTCATCTAAATAATTATAGAGCTCTTCTTGGGTGATCTTAGGAGCAGATTTAGTATTCTTGATTTTATCATCTACTCCAATTTTTGTGCAAACAATACAGTAATTTCCCTCTTTAAGTGAGTGGGGCATAAAATTAAGTTTACCCTCGCCCATCATAGAATGACATCTATACATCGAATCAGCTATTTGACTGATAATTTCCCCTTTTGATTTCTGAGGTTTACTGCTTATCCCAATTTTTTTTACCGCATTATCTTTTGTTGAAACAACTCCAGATGTTTCACATCCCTCGCCTTTATTTGCTTGCAAACAAAGTTTTTGTGTTCGACAATTTAACGGAATATATTCTCTTCCAGGTTCTCCAGGACCAAAATTAAAAGTGCTTCTCTGTATTACTGATTGATGACACGCATCATAATCTGAATCGATCGACGCGAAAGCATTATAAACAAAAATAAATAAAATTACAAATGAAACAAGTGCAGTAATAACTATTAATGTAAAATTATCAATTACTCCTCTTTTTTTCATAAAATTATTTTTCATCTTATCTTTTTATTTTTTCTCAGTATTTAATTTATTATCCAGTCAATCGTCTTACTAAATATATAACCCCTCCCCCAAGTATTAACGCAAACGCAATCCAAAGCAAAGTTTTTATAAAACTTTCAAGCGCTCCTTTTTTATTCATTTAAATGTCCTCAACTTTACATATATTATCTTATCATTTACATTTATCGGTCTGTTCACTTCTGAAAGAAGATTCCCATTATCCCCTTTATTTGTTCTGACCCACAGTGCCTGATTTATATAAATCCAGCAATTTTCACTTCCGGGTGGATTTCTATCAAAACAAATTGCAAATTTATCGTTACCAATCTTTTGATTTAAAATCTCTAATGACTTTGGTAACAAAATATCGTTAAGTAATTCCTTTGACGGTCTAGGCTCATCAAACGATTCATAATAAGTGATGAAATCCGAAACGGACATCTTTTTAGATTCATCTTTATATGTAAATTCTATTTGTGAATCAAGATATTCTTTAATAATCTGAGAAGAACTTACTTGATCTTTTGAAGAAAATATTTCTACAACATTACCGCTCTTTTTTATGTAAACATTTTTGGCTACATCAATAAACACCGAATCAGAAATCCCTATTTCCATATTCAAATTTTCATTATAAATTGTGCATGCTCCCAAAAAGTCGCAACTTTCGATATCCAGTTTTGGACAAAGACATAAACAATTTTTATCTTGACAAAATTTTGGTTTATTTTCTTTATTAAATCCTCTAAAATACCATTCCTTTGGCGTCGTTAAAATATAATTTGTATCTTCCCCCTCATTAAGTTGACTTATTAAACTTTGAATATTCTCTAGTTGATCTCTTGCTTTATCTTGATCAGTTTTCGCTGGATATAAAAGTTTAAACCCTAAATAAATCAAAAACACGATGCATATTACTGATATGATGATCTTCAGAACTTCACTAATTAAAAATCCTTTTTTGTTTAATTTTCTCATTATGCTACCACCCCTCGATTTTCTATCACATAGTCATTTAAACCATTCATATTATTTGTTATCTTAGTTGCCCAATTCTTGTCTGAAGCATATTTAACATTCATTTCTTTCAAATTATCGGAAGGATATTTGCATTTTGTCGATTCTCCTTTTTCACAAAGATATCTATCCCTTATCCATTTTACTCCTTCTTTTATTCCTTCTTCTTTTGAATCAAATTTAAGAGCGCAATCAAACGGACATTTATCATAAGCGCCGATACCAAAGGGATTGTTTTTCTCTTTCCAAATTTTTGATGTCCCCCAACCCGTTTCATGGACAAAATGAGAAAAAACGTAATAAGGATCGATCCCATTATCTTTTGCAGACTGGATTATCGCATCACTAAGTATAGACAAGTCACTTCTTTTTTTATATGAGAAATAACTGTCTAATTCCTCTTTATTCAACTTTCTAAACGATTTTAGATTAGTTGTAGTGGTATATGATTCGACATTGTTCGCTTCAGGAACAACTTCTACTTTCAAGCAACAACTATATCCATAAAAACAATCAACTCTACCTTTAGATATTTCGCCAGTATCACAATTCCACCATTCACAAGTTCCCTTAAAAGAATTTTCCCCT